>JAUWMO010000262.1 GCA_030613125.1 Bacteroidota bacterium
TTAAGTTGGTTTAATTTAGAGGTACAAGAACAAAAGAGCATGTATAAAGATTCCATGTTCCCAAGGATGAGGGCTCACCGAACACCATTAAAAAAATAATATACTTTGTGAGGTAACAGGTACCAGAGAATTTAGCTATTAGCAGATAACAATTAATTAACTTACAGAACTTTACATAAAACTTAATACATATGAAAAAGATATTTTTATTTTTAATTACAGCTGCAACCATAACAGCTTGTTCGTCAAGCAAAAATGGATTTGAATTAAGTGGGAATCTTATAAATGCAAATGATGGAAAGGTCGTTCTAAAAGAAATGAGAATAAATAACCTGGAAACTGTTGATACCATACAACTTGATGATTCCGGGAATTTTTATTATTCGAGTGAACTTGAAATTCCAAACTTCTTTTTACTTGAAAAAGACCCTGCAAATTACATTACCCTCATTATTCATCCAGGTGAAAAAATCTCAATTGAGGCCGAAACAAATAATATGATGGAAGATTATAGTATAAAAGGATCTGCTGACTCGAAATTACTAAAAGAATATACAGGTCGTCTGATGTCTGCAATAAAAAAGATAAAAGGATTAAACCAAACTTACCGTGATAGTTTACAAAGTCCGAATATTTCTTCAATAATGGAGGATCTGGATAAAAAATCAAAGGTGATAGGTGATGAAATAAGGGTATATACCATCTCTTTTATTGAGGAAAATACTGAATCCCTCGCAAGTCTTATGGCTCTTTACCAGCAGTTGGCCCCTCAACAATATATTCTTGATCCGATGACTGATATTGAATACTATAAACTTGTTGATTCGACTTTATATTCTCTTTATCCTCAATCAGAACCTGTTATGACTCTTCATAAGCATGTATCTGATTTGAAGGAACGGAAAAAAATTGCGGATTATCGAAACAGTTATATCGGAATAGGTTCAACTCCCCCCGATATTACCCTGCCAAACCCTGATGGTGATACACTGCGCCTATCATCACTTAAAGGCCAAATTGTGCTGCTTGATTTCTGGGCAGCATGGTGTAGTCCCTGCAGAATGGAAAATCCAAATATAGTAAGCAACTATAAAAAATTCCACAATAAGGGATTTGAAATATTCCAGGTTTCACTTGACAGAACAAAAGAAAACTGGATTGCAGGTATAAAAGATGACCAACTTGGAGACTGGTTACATGTTAGCGATTTGAAATACTGGCAGTCTTCAGTTGTATCTCTTTATAACATTGAAGGTATTCCTGCCAGTTTTTTACTCGACCGTGATGGAAAGGTCATAGCAAAAAATTTGCGGGGTAAGGCATTGGAGGAAAAACTTACAGAGGTTTTTCAAGAATAAATTATTTGATTACTTAAATAGTAATTACCCTTTGGATTATATTCATTTATGAAAAAGTTATTATTTTTGCTTATCCCGGTTCTGATTGCCGGATGTCAAAAGCAGAAAAATATTATCATTAATGGAACTTTACCAGGTTCAGAAGGCAAGTACCTGGTGCTGGAAAATATTGAGATAAGTACACCTGTTACTCTTGATTCGGTTTTAATTGGAAAATCCGGAAAATTCAGTTTCAAAGTACCTGTCACAGAACCCGATTTTTATCAACTAAGCCTGTCTGATAATAATTTCGTAACCTTATTAGTTGAACCAGGTGAAAAAGTCAGAGTTAATTTCACCAGTAATAATTTATTTTGGAATTATGAGGTTTTCGGTTCGGAAGGAACGGCCATGATCAGACAATTAGATATTCACTTAAGGAAAACTATTCAGAAATTGGATTCCCTGACTGCTATTTTTGAAGAAAATAAAAATCAACCTGGTTTTGATACACTGGGAATCCGTTTAAATGAATCCTATGCACTGATTATGAGTGAACAACGAAAATACTCAATTGGTTTTATTCTTAATCACCTTAATTCTTTAGCTGCAATAAAAGCGCTGTACCAAAAATATGACCCGCAAACATATGTTCTATACGATATAAAAGACCTGCAATACATGAAGATAGTGGCAGATACTCTTCAGGTATATTATCCTGATTCAAAACACACACGTGCTTTATTAGCAGATCTTGAAAAAGAGATGGTAAGATATAACCTAATGAAGGTTACTGATATGGCTGCCAGTGCTTCACCGGCAACCCTGGATATTGGTCTCCCAAACCTGAAGGGTGATACTATTTATCTCTCTTCCCTTAAAGGAAACTATGTTTTGCTTTCTTTCTGGGCTTCATGGGATCAGGCCAGCGTTGAAGAAAACATTATCTTTAAATCGCTTTATAATAAATATAATTCTAAAGGTTTTGAAATTTACCAGGTGTCATTTGATTCAGAAGAAGAGGCCTGGGAAAAAGCGATCAAGTTTGATGAACTTCCATGGATCAATGTCAGTGACCTTAAATACCCTAATTCCCATGTAATTAGGGTTTTTAATGTAAAAAAGATCCCTATGAATTACCTGATCGATACCGATGGTTCCATTATGGCAGGGGATCTGCATGGAAGAGGGTTAAAAATAAAGCTTGAACAGATCTTTGGTTTTTGAAAAAGTCCTTTCATGGTATAGGTTGACACTAAGTTTAGTTCATAACTTTTTAAATTTGACCTATTATGAAAGAAGAAAAAAAAGTAATTAGTGAAGCTTATAATACAGAAAAAGTTAAACAGGAAATTATGAAATTTCTCTGACTCTCCCCCTGTCCTCCTTTGTCGGACATCCCCCTCTCTACCGGTAGAGAGGGGGAGTGTGCAAGCCGGAGGGTATGTGAGGGGGTGAGTGAAAACGCATTACGAATAACGTTTAACATATAACTTTTCCTAAGAATTCGGCGTCAGCCTAAAACCAGAAATATTATAAAAGTATTCCCTGCTTGAAAACGCAAAAGAAAATATATTTCGCTTCAGACATTCATCTTGGTATCCCTGATATCAGTTCGAGTCTGGAAAGAGAAAAATTGTTTGTCCGCTTTCTTGATAAGATTAAAGAAGATGCTGCAGCTATTTTTCTTGTAGGAGACATTTTTGACTTTTGGTTCGAATATAAAAGAGTTGTACCGAGGGGATTTACACGCCTTCTTGGAAAGATTTCTGAAATAACCGACAGTGGGATCCCAATACATTTCTTTACGGGCAATCATGATATCTGGGTTTTCGATTACCTGCCTGCTGAAACCGGAATTATTCTCCACAGAGAATCTCTTCAATGGGACGCTAATGGCAAGAAATTTTTCATTTCCCACGGTGATGGATTGGGTCCGGGTGATAAAGGATATAAATTCTTAAAAAAAATCTTTACAAATCGGGTCCTGCAATGGATGTTTACCAGGCTTCATCCAAATTTTGTTATTTGGCTAGCAAACAGGTTATCTGAAGATAGCCGTCTTTCCGGTGTATCAGCCGATTTCTTAGGTGAAGAAAAAGAATTGCTTGTTCAATATGCATATAAATTGCTTGAGAAAGAATATTTTGATTTTTTTATTTTTGGTCATCGTCATATTCCTATTGACATAACCCTTAAAAACGGCTCCAGGTTTATCTACCTGGGCGACTGGATTAAGCACTTTACCTATGGAGTTTTTAATGGTAAAGATTTTTCTCTGCAAACATTCAACCAATAGTCTTCCAAATTAACTATTTTCTCCTGTTTTGTGCGACTTCTGTGCATATAAAACTTAATTACCTGACGTTATGTTACATAGAGTTGTCTTGGTTTTTGTTTTGGGTGTCCCTTGTAACTTTGGATCTTGTTTGTCAGAAAATAAGAATATTGGAAGCAGCAATGTAAGTACCCAAATTTTAAATAAAGCAAATCTCATTTGAACATACAAAGAAGCTTCTTGACAATAAGATTAGCATTGTTTTCTATGACATGACAATGATCTGTTTTGAGAGAAGTGTCCTAATTCACATATCGTATAAATATTACACATAACTTACATTTTCTTAATGTCCTCAGGCATCGCCTTCGCGTAGCTTCAGCAGAGCAAGGCCGGACAGGTCTTTACTTTTCCAATCGATGAAAAGTAAACAAACCCGCCCGAACGTGCCGTCCGGTACGGGCGGGAATCTTGTCAACGTCTATCTTCATGAGCGACAGCGAGTAAAACGATGCTTCTTCCCGCCTCATAGGAATTGCATTGAAAACTAGGTTGCAGGGGGAGCCTGAAGATAAAATGCTGTTTGACCCCGACATTTATCGTCGGGGGAGTTCATTTTATCTGTGGTGGTGGTGACCGTTGTTTTCAAGCAACCACGAAGTGCTCATGAGCACCATTGAAAATAAACAACTTGCGAATAATTACTATGCAGTGGTGACTTTCTTTGCTTACTTTCTTGTGGGGCACACAAGAAAGTAAGGCGTCCCGCATGCGAGCGGGACGAAAAAATAGCTTGTGGGAGGGCATATTATCTGTAACTAATATAGATTAGGGTGTCCCATCGCACAAAACAGGAAAAGGGGCCACAAGCCCCAAGTTTTTCCCAAATTAACTATATTCTTATCCGCATTTTATAGAAACTTCGGTAAACAAATATAATAGCAACCAGGATAAATGCTAATCCAAAATATGGTGCTACATTTCTGAATTGCTCGGCAAGCGCAATTTCCATTGCCAGTAGTCCGAACAAAGTTGTAAACTTAATAATGGGATTTAAGGCAACTGAAGATGTATCCTTATACGGATCACCAACAGTATCACCAACAATGGTAGCATCATGAAGAGGTGTTCCTTTCTCCTGCATATCAACCTCAACAATCTTTTTCGCATTATCCCAGGCACCTCCGGCATTGGCCATAAATATTGCCTGAAACAGTCCGAATATGGCAATAGCAATCAAATAACTCACAAATAAAGAAACCTGTTCAATCTTACCGCCAGGGGAGGAAATAAATGCAAATCCAAGTGCAAAAAAGAACACGGCTACAAATATGTTGAACATACCTCTCTGGGCATAAACGGTACAAATTCTAACCACTTCTTTTGACTTTTCAATATCCGCTTTCTTCTCCGCATTTGGATCAAGATTGATATTTTCT
>JAUWMO010000383.1 GCA_030613125.1 Bacteroidota bacterium
TTAAGTTGGTTTAATTTAGAGGTACAAGAACAAAAGAGCATGTATAAAGATTCCATGTTCCCAAGGATGAGGGCTCACCGAACACCATTAAAAAAATAATATACTTTGTGAGGTAACAGGTACCAGAGAATTTAGCTATTAACAGATAACAATTAATTAACTTACAGAACTTTACATAAAACTTAATACATATGAAAACACATAAATTCCTAATTGTTTTAATTCTTTTTTTCCCGGTTATTTTTTCCTGTCAGAAAAACAATAACAATATTGAACCTGGTCCCAAAGAAATAATACTATCCAAGAAAGGTAAGTTATTGGTTGAAGCTGATAACCTGTTTGGACTAAAGTTATTCAAAGAAGTATTAAAGGCTGAAGAACCTGACAACAATGTAATGATCTCTCCATTAAGTGTGTCCCTGGCCCTTGCCATGACCTATAACGGGGCTGACGGTACAACGAAGAAGGCAATGGAAAAAACTCTTGAATTAAGTGGATTAACTGTTGAAGAGATCAATGAAAACTATAAGAATCTGATCGATGCCCTGGTTAGTGTTGATCCGAAGATTTTAATGAGTATTGCCAATTCCATTTGGTATAAACGTACATTTGATGTGGAACAGGATTTTATAAGCACTAATCAAGATTACTTTAATGCTGAAGTAACACCATTGGATTTTTTTAGTCCTGATGCTGTGAATACTATCAACAACTGGGTTGCAGATAAAACCAAAGACAAGATTACGGAAATCCTTGATTATATTCCTGCCGATGCCGTTATGTATCTGATCAATGCAATTTATTTCAAAGGAATATGGAAATATGAGTTTGATGAGTCAAATACCGAAGATGCCACATTCTACTTAAGGGATGGAACAACAAAGGATGTCTCAACAATGGTTCAGGAGGCATCATTCAATTACTTGTCAAACGACATCGTACAGGCAGTTGAAATGCCTTATGGTGCAGGGAATTACAGCATGATAATACTTCTGCCTCAAAATGGAAAGACCCTTGATGATATAATTGAACAATTAAACAGTGAAACCTGGAATAACTGGTTAGGTGAATTTTATATGGCAGAAAAAGTGCAGATCCATTTACCTAAATTCAAGTTTGAGTATAAAAACAAGCTGAATGATGAGTTGGTCAATTTGGATATGGGCATTGCCTTTGATCCTTTTAATGCTGACTTTTCAAAAATTAATAAGCTCAGGCAGTTATTTATTTCCAGGGTATTACATAAAACATTTGTTGAGGTGAATGAGGAAGGTACCGAAGCAGCGGCAGTTACTCTGGTTGAAATTTGTGAAACCTCAGCCGGAGGAGGTGAAACATATATTCCTTTTTATGTTAATAAACCCTTTATATTCGCAATTAAGGAAAAATATACCAATACCATAGCCTTTATCGGTAAAGTAATGGACCCTGTTTATAAAGATTGATTAGCCTGTGAAGTTAAATTATTCAAATTAAGATCATAACTCAGGAACTGCCATCAATGTGGTCAGGTATTTTTTGATATACTCTTCTCTTTTCCTGAATCTGTATTGCATTATAAATCTGGGGTGGGGCAGAGGTAGAATAGTATCAAAGAATTTATACTCTTTATTTAATTGCAGAAGAAATTGGTAATTTTTCCCTTCACCAAGACAAATAGCGGCTGATTTGTAAGCACCAAACTGCTTTTGATCATCTATATATTGTACAATATATTGGATTAAAGAATCCCGGAGAGCTTTGTTGTCGTAATAATTCAGGTTTTTGCCATCTGAGACAAATCCAAGCGGACTTACTGATGTAAAATAAAATCTGGAATAAAACTGAGCAGGCCCACCGTATAACCTGATCACATCATAAATATAGACTGATGATAATTCCTGTTTCTTGTTGAAAGGGTTTTCAATATCACATTCTTTTTCAAGCCGAATCGGGTCAGTAAATGGAATTCCTGTAATTCCTGCTCCATATCTGCCGGGATTGATACCAATAATGAATGTGCGTGGATAATGATCATTATAATATTTCAGGAAGAATTTTTTACAAACTTTTTGTACTGCTTCATTTTTATATGGATTCATAACCCCAACCTTATCGGGTAATAATGAGGGAGAATCCAGGCTAAACAGGAAATCAATAATTTGTTGTCCGAAAGATTTCATTATCAAGTAGATTTACTATTTTTGTTTCCATTGATTTTATGGATTCTAATATTAGTAATTTTATATTTAAATAAAGATCTGAAAAATGGGAAAAGGTGATAGAAAAACAAGACGTGGAAAGCTATTTGCAGGTACATTTGGTGTCAGAAGGCCTAAGAAGAAAAAACCCGGTTATGTGAAACCGGTACCGCCAATAAAAATTAAAGAGGAAAAGAAACCGGTAACCGGAGAAAAACCTGATGTAGTTGAAAAGGTTGAAAAAGCTGATCAGCCAGTAAAAATTGAAGAAACAGCAAAGGCTGAGAAAATTGAAAATGTTGAGCACCCTCCAAAGGTTAAAGAGACAGAAAAGGTTGAAAAACCAGAAAAAAAAGAAAAACCATCAGCAGTTGAGGAAGCGGTGAAGGTTGAAAAAGATGATCAACCGGTAAAAATTGAAGAAACAGCTGAGGCTGTGAAAATTGAAAAAGTTGAACAACCTCCAAAGGTTAAAGATA
>JAUWMO010000095.1 GCA_030613125.1 Bacteroidota bacterium
ATGTATTATAACAATAAAAGCAAACCTTATGCATCATTGTGAAATACAAGCAATTTCAAATACAAAAATCTTATCTTTATAGAAATAAAGTACGGAATGCTAAAATAAATACAGCCCGGAAAATCGCTGATAGCTATCGGGATGCGCAGCCCGAAAAATGTGAGTTTACTACTGTAAATGACCATTTTGAGGGCAAGCATAACGCAGATAGCGGACTTTATGGACAAACACTAATTAGACATTTTAGTGAAGCTTATAATACAGAAAAAGTTAAACAGGAAATTATGAAATATCTCTGACTCTCCCCCTGTCCTCCTTTGTCGGACATGCAGGCCTTGCGCGTATGGGAGGGGGTGAGTAAGAACAATGAATGACAAACCCCTGCAACCTGCAACTATAACTGTTAACATATAACTTTAGTCCTTTTCAGGTCAAAATGTCATTAATTATTCAAAAAGTTTGCATGATTTCTGCCAAAATAAAACCTCTACAGCTTTGGCATAAAATATGAAAGGCAGGATAACATGTTTTTCTTTTTAATATTGGAATTTATAAGGTAAAATGAAAATAACTGAGATAAAATCATACAATGACCTGGCAGAGAAAATAAAAGGTAAAGAACAAGCCTATGTACTGCTTTTCAAAGAAGATTCCGGGTTAAGCCAATGTGCTTTGAGAAATATTGATGAAGCATCACGTGAAGATTCCAGTTTTGAGTTGTTTACTGTAAATGTAACAAAGGTGCGTGACGTTCATAGCCGGTACTCCATTACATCAGCTCCTACTCTCTTGAGCTTTGAAAAAGGTGAATTTAAAAACACATACAAAGGTTGCAATGATAAGGTATACTACAAGTCTGTTTTTGAAAGTCTTGTTTTCCATGCTTCTTCGGGCGAAGGGAAACCTCAGAAGAGGGTAAAAGTTTATTCTACACCTACCTGTTCATGGTGTAATACACTGAAATCATACCTTAGAAAAAATGGCATCAAATTTACTGACATTGATGTGTCAAAAGATCAAAAAGCAGCTGAAGATCTTGTAAAAAGGAGTGGTCAGCAAGGTGTACCACAAACCGATATCAATGGACAGATCATAGTAGGCTTTGATAAGGAAAAGATTAATCGACTTCTTGAAATTGAAGGGTGACAAGCAAACGTAAAACTTAATAAGTTAATAGTATAATAAAAGATAAAAGAATTATTAACCATTTAAATAATCAGACAATGAAAGATTTATTGCCAATCAATCAGAATGTTATACTTGACCTGACTGATGATCCAAAAGAGCAAACAACAACCAGTGGAATAATTATTCCTGATTCAGCAAAGGAAAAACCGAAATTTGCAAAAATTTTAGCTGTCAGCAATATTGAAAACGTAGAAGTTGCTGTTGGCGATATAGTTTATTACAAAGAGTTCTCAGGCACAGAAACCGAATTTGAAGGTAAAAAGTACCTGGTCCTCCCTTATGAAGATATTTTGGCAAAAATTGTTGAGACTGAAGCTATCTAAGAGTACTGCAAAAGAATTACATATTTGAAAATCAACAAACTAAAGAAATGAGAACAAAAAACTGTTCTCATTTCTTTTTTTAGGAGAATTATATATACTCATTGTTCCACATAGCGGGATAATTACTCTTTTTATACTAATTTCCGGTTACATAGTTTGGTATAAACTTCACCGGCAGGAATAGGCAAAGTAATTTATTCCAGGAGAATGTTTAGGGACAAGATAAGTCAATATTGGTATAGAATTCACTATTTTTAGGTTTTAAACTTTCTATATGTTTTTCCTTATATTGTGCATCCTTTCCACCACCCTGATCTTTATAAGTTTTCGCTATTTTGAAACTTTCAGGATTAATATCTTCAATGCTATTATTGTTAACTATTTCACTGCCTCTTCCCTGGCTTTTATTTTGATCTCAGACTCCACCATCCTCATTCCCGGAGAATTCTCCTCATGGATGACTATGGCGCTTCTCCTTGGCATCCTTTTCGTTATTATATTTTACTTAATCGCAATCACCACTCAAGAAGTCGGTATTGCCGTTTCTTCAATTGCCTGCAAAATGTCGATGATTTTACCAATACTCTTTAGTATTTTGTATTATAATGAGAACGTTAGCGGAATTAAAATTGCCGGTATTATTCTTGCACCAGCAGGTGTTGTCCTTTCAGTAATAAAAAAAGATATTTCTCTTCAGAATAAGAAATTCATTGTTCTTCCACTGGTTATGTTTTTAGGAGTTGGAATTACAGACTCGCTGGTAAAATATGCACAACAGGATCATTTAAATAATGTAAGTATTCTTCAATTTTCAGCATACCTTTTCCTGATATCATTTATTTCGAGTTTTATTTTCAAGTTTATACGCGGATTTCGGAATTCTGCCTCATTTTCCAAAAAAGATATTTTAGGAGGGGTTTTTCTTGGTCTGGCCAATTTTAGTTCGCTTTTCTTTTTCATACTGGCATTACGTCATAGTGGTATTGACAGTTCCCTTGTATTTGGTATAAACAGTATCGGTATTGTATTATTCTCAGTACTTTCCGGAATAATCCTTTTCCACGAAAAATTAACCAAGATAAACTGGGCAGGGATCATTACTGCTGTAATATCACTGGTCATTTTTTTAAACGTGTGATCAGATTTATTATGACTGAATCTTTCTTAACTCTGGCCCATCCTTCAAAAGGTTATTACAAAGAAAAAGGAAGCAAATTCCTTTCCTTTGCATATCCTGTCGAGTCGGAAGAGGAGGGAAGATCAATTATTAAGGATATACGAAAAAAGTACTTTGATGCCAGGCATTATTGTTACGGATACATTATAGGAATACAGGAAAAGCGGACCCGGGTAAATGATGACGGAGAGCCTTCAGGGACAGCAGGTAAACCCATATTAGGTCAGATACTTTCAAAAGAACTTTGTAATGTATTAATAGTTGTAGTCAGGTATTTTGGTGGTACTTTGCTTGGTAAAGGTGGATTAATCAGAGCATATAAAACGGCCGCTGCAGATGCTCTTGATAATGGCCTGATCATTACTAAAATTATTAAAACACATTACAGACTAGTATTTGATTACACTGCTATGAATGATATCATGAGGATATTAAATGAAGAACAAATTAAACCTTTAGAGCAAAAATTTGAAGATAGTTGTGAAATTGTTGTCGAAATTCCTTACATGGATACAAACCGAATACTGAGCAAGTTGAAAATTATTAAGCAACTGGTAATTGTTAAGCTGGATAGATAAGGTATATTGAAAAGTTTTCAACAGGTTTTCACAATTCATAATATATATTGACTCCCTTGCGTAACTTTAAGAACTGAATTCAAACCCCATATTAAGATTATCTATGAAATATAAAAGCCTTGTTTCCATAAACGATTATTCAAAAAAAGAAATCCTTAGGATTCTCGATCTTGCTGCAGAATTTGAAGAGCATCCCCAACCACAATTATTGAATGGGAAAGTTGTAGCAACATTATTCTATGAACCATCCACCCGGACACGACTGAGTTTTGAAAGTGCAGTTAACCGCCTTGGAGGAAGAGTGTTTGGATTTACTGATTCTTCTTCTTCAAGTGTAACAAAAGGAGAAACTATTAAAGACACTATTAAAACAGTGAGTAATTATTGTGATCTGATTGTTATCAGGCATCCACTTGAAGGAAGTGCATTATATGCCTCTGAAGAAGCTACAGTTCCTGTAATAAATGCCGGAGACGGTGCCAACCAACATCCTACACAAACACTCCTTGACCTGTATTCTATAAAAAAAACACAAGGAACTCTTGAAGATCTGAATATATTTCTGGTTGGGGACCTGAAATATGGCAGGACTGTTCATTCGTTATTGATGGCAATGTCTCACTTTAACACTACCTTTAATTTCATTTCGCCAAAAGAACTTAATATGCCGGATGAATATAAACTACATTTGGATAAGCTCGGTCTTAAATATTATGAACACCTCGATTTTACAGAAATAATTTCACGGGCTGACATTGTTTATATGACAAGAGTTCAAAAAGAGCGATTCTCAGACCCCATGGAATATGAGAAGGTAAAAAATGTTTATGTTTTGAAAAACAGCATGTTGGAAAACACAAAATCAAATATGAAAGTCCTTCATCCTTTACCACGTGTAAATGAGATTCATACAGATGTAGATAAAAATAAAAAAGCTTATTATTTTACGCAAGCCCTTAACGGAGTTTATGCCCGCCAGGCCATTATTGCATCCATCCTTGGTTTGAAATAGAAAATTAAATAAAATGAAAAAAGAAGGCAAACAATTAAGTGTAAGTGCCATAAAGAACGGGACTGTTATTGATCATATCCCTGCAAAAAATCTTTTTAAAGTTATCTCAATATTAGGTCTTGATAAGTTCGATAATCAGATAACCTTTGGCACTAATCTGGATAGTAAAAAACTTGGGAAAAAAGCAATCATCAAGGTTACTGAAAAATCATTTATCGATGATGATCTAAACCGGATAGCCCTTATAGCACCTGAAGCTAAATTGAACATTATTAAAGACTATGAGGTTGTTGAAAAGTATTCTGCAAAATTACCTGAAGAAATTATTGGTATTGCGAAATGTGTTAATCCCAAGTGTATAACCAACAATGAAAATGTAACGACACGTTTTTTGGTGTTATCTGATAATAATATTGCCCTAAAATGTCATTACTGCGAAAAAATTACCGATCAGGAACATATGGAAATTCAGTAAGAAGCAGGTAGTAGGTAGTTACAAAATTGTTTCAAGGTTGTTTCAAGATAGTCCCGAAAATTATAAAATCTACGATTTTAATTAATTTTCGAGCCTGCCCGAAAGAATGAATTCTTTCATTCAGGCGGGGATCCTCGAAAAACTAAGTAATCCGCTTGGCGGATGCAGTTTTTCGGGATTTCAAAGTTGTTTTGGAGCATCCGCCAATAACATAGTTTATCCGCTAAAAAAATCACCTTATCCTGTCAGCAGATTTGATAAGTATCTCATCCTTTCTGATCCCCATGAATGCCAGATAGGTCAGTATAGCACCCACCAGCGGTAAAACAGCCGGGAAAGAAAAATATATATCGACACCAATAGTCTTGTCAGCCTGATGGCTATAAAACCAGATCAAACCCATAGAACCTAACATTAACAGGATGTTGAAAATGCAAATCCTCATCTGAAGGATTCTGTTTTTATAAAAAAATATTCCTGCCAGATTCAACAGAGGAATAAAAATTAATAAGGTTGCAAGAGGTATAGCTTTAACTTCAAACTGGTCATGATCTCCAATAACCCCATAAAATAAATACCTGTAATTTTCAACATCAGAATTCATAAAGGCGATAGGAAAAACAAGCATCAGTGATATCACCAGAGCTGCCATTAGTAAGTATAAAGATTGTATGCGCTGTATCATAGTTGTTATTTAAGCTTTTTTACAAATATCATCACTACGATCTACGTTTAAGATATTGATAGTCGAGATAATAAAGGATCTTTAAAGACAGGCTGTTTACCACTGGAGAATTGAAAGTGTTCTTCAAATTTTCAAAATAACCATTTATAATTTCACTCTGCTCAGAGTATATCGAATTCTTCCAAACGACTGACATTTCACTTCCCGGGGCAAACCGCCATACATAAACCATATCAATATTAAAGATATTAAAATTTATATCATGATTTTCTGAATAAGATACAGGATCAAGATATCCGTCTTCTTGCAAAAGGTAATATTTATCCTGGTAATCAGCTCTCGACCAATAATGCCTTAAACGAAAAGTCAGGTAGGACCTGTTTGTAAAAATGAAACTTGATTCAATGGTATTTGATAATGTGATATTGTCTCTTTTACCAAAGTAAATAGAATCTTCAGCACTGTTAATGTTAACATATCCTATATCATTAGTCCATTTGGAATACCTTGTATCAAAAGTGAATTGTAGTCTGTTACTCAAACGAAATGTAGGTTCAATACTAATTTCAAATGCTTTCTGATCGTATGGTGAGAAAGTCCTGGCAACTTCAAATCTAATCCGTCCGTATATTTTTTTTCTTCTGTCAGAAGAGATAAAACATGAGGAGGTAAATGTTGGATATCTGTAATAGCTTCGGCCATCAACCCTTGGTTCATAAAAGTCATGTGTGCCCAATGGAGTATATTCAAACTCAACATATGTATACCAAAAGTTCATGAAAGATGTGAAGGAGCTAAGTGCAAGTTCTAACTCTGAAAATTCGAAAGGTTTATATTGTCCTCTATATTGAATTTCTAATGAATTTCGTGAATTCTGAATAATCCCTACTGGTTTGAAGATATTATAACTAAATGTTCCCTGGTGAGTCATCTCATTTCTGTTTCTTTCAAAACCCATATCATTGGGATCATAACTATCTGATATGATTTCTGTTTCGTATTCTGCCCTTATAACACCACCGGTTTTTCCCATCTGCAAAAATAACCTGTAACCCAGATCAGTATCCAATGAGTCGTAATACTTTTGTGATAAGGCAGCTTGTCCCCTCACTGAATACATATTTGATTTATCAAGAATATTGAAATCTGTGGCAGTTACATTAGCAGTATAAAATAATTCATCTTTATAAGCATTACGCCAAACATTAGTATTGGCGAGACTGACATAAGAATTATTTTTCAGACTTTGATCGAAAACCAGCATGTTATAATTAGTAAAAGGTTGTGTCAGGTACTTCCTCTTCTCTCCGCTTTCAGTATCCTGTATTATTGCGTACATTTTACCCGTCATGGCATTGAAAAACCCAATCCCAAGTCCCTTATTTGTCCTCCCTGACACTTTCGTGGCATTAATAAGTTTTGATTCAACCGGATTTTCAATAACTTCCTCCTGTTCCTGCAGATCATCCTCTGGTTTATCAAATCCACGGGGTCTGGATCCTACTCTTCTGGAATAGAAAATGTTACCTTTATTGAAGAGTTCAGTACCTTCAGTAAAAAAAGGTCTTTTCTCATGATACCTTACTTCAAATGGCGAAAGATTTAAAATAACATCATCTGATTGTATCTGGCCAAAATCCGGAATAAGGGTCATATCAAGAGTAAAACTTTCATTTATCCCATACTTAAGGTCCATCCCACCATTAAAAGATGTTCCCCAGTAACTATTCTCAGAATTTTTTTCCAGATAACCGGACAGATAAGGTGTGACAGATAGCCGCAGTGGCGGATCAATTGATTCAATTCCTTTCATTTCTCCAAGATAGGTAAACTGATCCCCCACTTCATTATTCACATAATTCCATGTAGACCATTCTCTTTTTCTTCGAATCTCCCTCCAAAAATTAACACCCCATACCTGTTCAGGTGTTTTCGGGAACCGGATAGCAGAGTAAGGTATTTTTAATTCAACAGACCAACCGTGAGAATTAATATCAACAGCGCTTTGCCAGACTACATCCCAACTTTCATCAATGCCATGCCTTCCTGAACCTATTTTTTTCTTATCAGTTTTTACTCCCGAAGCCGATACCTTAAAGGTCATTCCGTAGACCCCATCATTAAACGGATTCAGGTCAAATGAGAAATGATCAGCATTCAGAGCCCGGTCAGCATCTCTCTCACCCAATTCTCTTAAAATACTGTCAGGATTAGGATCATACATCATAGCACCAATATAAATGGCAGTCTGATCATACAACACCTTTATCTCTGTTTTGAAAGAAGCGGGATCGCCATTATATGGTGAGTATTGAGTAAAGTCTGTTATAACCGGAATATCAACCCATGCCTGATCATCAAGTTTGCCATCAATTTTTGGAGACTCTGTAACTCTTACAGCCTCAAAGCTTTTTTTATCCTTAAAAGCCCAGGCATTATTCCAAAAAAAAGAGAGGGCAATTAATAATAATATTATCCCTTTCTTAAACACCTATACACCGATTACAATGAAGCTTATTTAATATTTGACAATCACAACTGTCCTTTTATTCCCATAAAAGTACTTTTAAATGTTCATTACCCATCTGCCGGTTTAAGGAATATCACCTGATAGCCTATCCTCTAATTTCCACCAAGGATCAGTGGCATCCCCTCTTTACCACCACCTATAACAACCACTTTTGAATTTGCTGATTCAGAAAGCTTCAGAGTAGCATCAATACCTTTCTGTTTCAATATGTTAGCTGTTAAGCTGGCACTAATTATCCGGTTATAATCAGCAACTCCCTGAGCTTCAATACGTTTTCTTTCAGCTTCCATTTTTTCCTTTTCATTAATGAAGGTCATGGCCAGGGCTTGCTGTTCATGTGTAAGCTTACTTTCAATAGCCTGTTTTATATCAGGAGGAAGATTTATTGACCGGATAAGAAGGGCATGCATTTCAATATCATTTACAGACAAGATATCAGATGTTTCTTTAATGATTGCCTGCTCCACTTCATTACGTTTAGTTGAGTAAATTTCTTCGGCGGTATACCGGCCGGTAACACGTCTGACTGTGGAACGGACTTCAGGAACAACCAACCTGTTCACATAATCTATTCCAAAAGTCTCATGCAGATATCCAATTTTGTTATACATAGGGTTAAATCTAACGGTAATATCAACATTTACCGAAAGACCGTTTTTACTCAGTACATCCATGGTTTCTTCACTTTTCCGCTCTTTAACATCATACTTGAAAAGCTTATTCCAGGGAGCGATAGCTTTTAATCCGGTCCCCACAACTTTGTCTTTTTCAAAGGTTCCGGAAATAGACTTAAATACAACACCTCTTTCACCAGGTTGAAGGATAAAAAACATTCTGCTGCTAAAAATCAGCAAAAGAACAAATATTGCAACTACAGCAATAATAAGAGTTTGTTTTTGTTTCATCATGATCAATAATTTTTAATTTGTATTAAGTAAATATCTCTGTATTTGTGCCGTGCAAAATTAGCTTAAAATCTTTAAAAACAATGTTTATTATTTATTTTTCGCTTAGCCTAATTTTGATGTTTAAACTCATGTGTTGAAGTTTAATTGTTGGATTCACAATTTTTAAATAGATTTGAAGTTAAGTGGTTTTAGAAAAATGAAACATTTTAGCGCATCGGACCTCATTCTGAACAATGATGGAAGCGTATTTCATCTCAAACTGATTCCTGGACAGATTGCCAGGAACATAATATTAGTGGGTGATCCCGATAGAGTTAATGTAGTTTCATCTTTCTTTTCAAAAATTGATTTAAAAGTAAAAAACAGGGAATTCATCACCCATACAGGTGAATACAAAGGCAAAAAGTTAACAGTCATTTCTACCGGAATTGGAACTGATAATATTGATATAGTTTTGAATGAACTTGATGCTTTGGTGAATATCAACCTTGACAAGCGTATTACAAAAGATTCAAAAATCCCGTTAAATATTGTCCGGATTGGGACCTCAGGCGCTTTACAGGATTACATTAAGTTAGGATCATTCCTGTTAACAACCAAAGCCATTGGTTTTGATGGCCTGCTGAATTACTATTCAGGAATTGAAGATTTTACAGAAAAAAACTTCGAAAAAGCATTGATTGAATCACTCCCCTGGAATGAAAGACTTGCCACACCGTATGTTGTTACAGCCTCATCAAAATTACTTGACAAACTTTCCGGACCAAAAACAGTTAATGGAGTAACAGTTTCAGCTCCTGGTTTTTATGGGCCACAAGGAAGATCTTTAAGACTGTTGCCCAGCATGACTAACCTGAATAGAAGTATTGAAGAATTTTGTTACCAGAATCAAAGGATCACTAATTTTGAAATGGAAAGTTCAGCAATTTACGGACTTGCAAGGTTGCTTGGTCATAATGCCGCAACGCTCTGTGCAATAATTGCAAACAGGGTAACAGAAGAATATCTTACTGATTATAAACCTGTTATTGCAGAATTGATAAAATACACATTAGATAGAATAACAGAAAAAAAACATAACCACCATCAAAAAAGGTGGATTTCTAATTCAAATTAAACTTGTGAGTATTGATAATGAAATACAAGCAATGATTATACTTCTCGATGACCCCGATTCTGAGGTGTTTGAATCCGTAGCCAAAAGCCTGGTGAACTTCGGCCCTGATATTATTCCTCAGCTTGAGAAGGCCTGGGAGTTTTCAACAGATGAAATTCTACAACAAAGAATTGAAAACCTGATTCAGGATATTCAGAACAGTAATACAAAAAAAAGTCTGTCAAACTGGATTGAAAGTGGAGGTATTAATCTTCTTGAAGGAACTTATCTGATTGCTAAGTTTCAATACCCTGATCTCGATTTTTCTGATATTGAAAATAAAATTGAAGAAATATCAAAAGATATATGGATAGAACTCAATAAAAACCTTACCGCCCTGGAGAATATCCGTGTACTAAATTACATTTTTTTTAATACACATAAATTTTCAGGAAACTATACAAATTTTTATGCACCACAGAATAATTTCATTAATGTTGTTCTTGAATCCAGAAAAGTAAATCCAATTACACTGGGAATTCTTTACTCAGTAATCTCACAACGA
>JAUWMO010000016.1 GCA_030613125.1 Bacteroidota bacterium
ATATTTAGATGTTGGACACCAAAATAAACCGAATCAGCACCCCCTTGAATTGCTGCTATTAGCGATTCAAAAGAGCCAACAGGAGCCATAATTTCTATTTCCTCTCTTACCATTCTTTCTATTTGTTAAGGACAATACGAAAAGTAGTTCCCTTGTTAATTTCCGAATGTTTTATAAATATTTTACCATCATGGTATATTTCTATGATACGTTTTGAAAGAGAAAGCCCCAATCCCCAACCTCTTTCTTTGGTTGTATATCCCGGCTTAAAAACTGTTTTGAATTTTGATTTATGAATTCCCTTACCAGTATCTTTAAAATCAATGAATAATACCTGTGTATTATCGATTAGCATAATTTCAATAGTGCCTTGCCCTTGCATTGCATCAATTGCATTCTTAGCAAGATTTTCTATCACCCATTCAAATAAAACTGAATTTAATGGAACACGTATTTCATCATTTTCCGAATAATTAAACAAAAAATTTACTTTCTTTGAAGATCTTGTTTTAATATAGTTTATTGTATTAAGAATTACCGGAATTATATTTGAAACAACAAGTTCAGGTTTTCCGCCAACTTTAGAAAATCTTTCCGTAATTTTTTCAAGTCTTCCTACATCTTTCTTAAACTCTGATATCAAATCAGGATCAATTTTTTTCATATTTAATACATCTATCCAGCCTATCAGAGAAGATGTTGGTGTTCCAAGCTGATGGGCGGTTTCTTTTGATAAACCAACCCATACTTTGTTTTGTTCAAATTTTCGAGAACTGTTGAATGCCAGATAAGCAACCAGGATGAATAATATGATTACAGCAAGCTGAACATAAGGAAAATACGTAAGTTTTGTAAGAATAAGGGAATCTTTATAGTATATTAAATTTTTAGTTGTGTCTCCTAATAATATTTCTATTGGTTCATGTTCTGATTTCATTTTTTCCAGCAGCCTTTTCAGATATTTTGGATGCTTCAATCTGTGATTGTCAATATTTCTTGTGGATATAGTATCCCCGGCTTCATCAACAAGAATCACAGGAACAGTATTGTTATTTTCAATTACCTGGAATAAAAAATCAATATTCATCTGCGGATCATCCAGTTCAATAAGCTGTTTTGTAGCATTGGCCCACAATTCAACTTTTTTCCTTTCTTCTGATTTTAACTCCTTTACCAGATTATGAGTATACCATAGTGATGAAATTCCTATGATCACAGCAATTATGAACAAAAATAATTTCCACTGTATTTTGCGGGTGTAACTATTCAAATTTTAATAATTATTTTGTTTGCGTGACTGACAAAATTAGTAAATACCTGTTTTTATTTTTGTTGAGTCCTTCTTCTCCTCATCTTCTTCCCATAAAATATTAAATTTTGTACTTTTTCCGGGGGAAGAGTCTGTAGATTGGCTTTTATTTTCATCCCATTCAATAAGGAACTTTTTCATTTCATTTTTGGATGGTAAACTGACTGAATCCTTTCTGATAAGATCAAACTCTTCCTGAAATATCTTTTTCAGATCCCTGCCCTGTTTTTTCAGATTTTCCTTTACCGACCTGGTCATTTCTTTGCTGTCGTATGAGACTTTAATATTTTCAGGAGAACCGACAATTTTAATAGGAATAGTTTTACTCAATCCGTCATCTTCAATAATTCCGAATTCCTGATTTTCTTTCTTTGCTCGGCCAGCTTTAGAAGCAAGTATTTCAGATAGTAAAATTCGGAATTTGTAATTAAAGTGATTATTAAAATGATGTGTTCCGGAGGCTAATAAATTAAATGCAGAAGTGTGAATTTCCATTTGTGGAATAGTTATTAATTCATCTTTGATATAGATTTCATTCGTCAGTTCAGAAAAACTAATATTTTCAAGTTCTTCAACTGCTATAAATTTTGAAAGACTTTGAATGGGTTCAAATTGGATCAACTGACCATTTTCAATAACAAAATTACTTTCGGCAATTATACTTTTACTTAAAATTTTGAGACTGTTTGTCCATTCGGAATAAAAATTGACTTCTCCGGAGATTTTACCTTTCAAATTATCATTAATAATAAATTTCTGTCCAAAATTATTTAACTGGTAGAAAAGCTCTCGTATATCAATATTTTCAAGATTACTATGCACTTGCAAGAGGAATAAATTATCAGGCTTTTGAAATACAACACTATTGCCTGTAACATTTCCTCCCATAGCATTAAAAGAAACAGAATCAATAAAAAGTGCACCCGGTTCATAAAAGAGTACACTCCGTAAATTTTCGGAAAAAAAATTATTAAACGAAAATTTTCTTACGTCTACCTGAATTTGGGCAATAAAGTATTCGGGAAACCTGATCTTAGCCAATGCAGAAGATTCTTTAACCGGATTTTTTTTCTTTGAGAGCAGTTTGGTTAGATCAAACTCTGGTGAATAAAGATTTCCTTTTATTGTAACTGGTTTTTTCTTTCCGTTCAAGTATGATAAAATATTACGAACTTCCCCTGTAATAGAAACAGGATTATCATTAATCATAATAGAAAAATCATCTAACCAGACATGCTTGCCAAGCATAACACTTCCTGAGGCTGAAGAATAAACTATAGGGCTTTTTGTCGATTTAAATTCTACATTTTTAAATTCCAGGTGGCCTACAAGCCCTGTTTTCTCAAGATCATTTAGAGTAAATTTGCGAAAATCCTCAATCCGACCTGAGAATTTAACGTTAGCTCGTACAGAACCTTTAAGTATATCCAATGTGCCGGAAGGGAGCAACTTATCAAGCCCATCCAGGATAATATTACCAGCCAATGATAATTGCATTTCTGGATTTTGAAGGTTATTAAGTTGATATTTCCCGATGATTTTTTCTTTCTTATATAAAGCTGAAAAACTATTGATTTGGATTGTGGTACTTGACGAATTATTTGATTCTCCGTTACTAAAACTACCAGATAACAAAATATCAGAAAACAGCAGGTTTGTTTTGGCGTCCCTGAATGATCCCTGACGGAGTTTGAAATCTGCCTGAAGATGAGGGAAATTACCATTACCCAAATTTCCATTGATTGTTCCGTTAAATGATAATTTACCTTTACTTTTAAAACGATTAAGCTTCATTCTTTGGAATTCTGGTAAGACATTTACAAGGTTTTGGCTACTGTTATTTATGCTTTGAAATGCAAGGTCCAAAAAAATGTCATTCCCTGCATTCAGATTTCCCGAAACATCTATGGTTAAACCCGAATAGTTAATTTTCCCTGCTGAGATGGTATAATTTTTATTCTTGCCATTAAGTTCAATATTTGTTGTTAAAGACTGATTAATAAGAAGAGTCTTGTTTTTACTTATCAACTCATTAAAAAAAATATTACTGCGGAATCTGACTATTGAGTTTTCATTTCTGAAGGTTATTTTAAGATCTCTTAAGGTTCCATTAAAAGCTGTATTATTCAATAAATCATGATAACTGACCCGGATATTTTTTAATATAAGGTTGTTAATATCAAACGATAAACCTTTGGAATTAATATCATCCGAAGGTTTAAAAATCTGATAATTTTCCCCTTTGTTTTTATCAATTTTAATATGTAATTCAGCATCACTCAGAATCACACTGTTAAAAGCCGCCTTTTTTTTCAACAATCCAATCAAATTTAGTTTGAAGAAAATATTATCGGCATGTAATAAGGTATCGCTGTTTATTTCATCAAATTGTTCAGACTTAAAACTCTTTGCAGAAAAAATTGTAACCTTATTAAAATTGGCAGTTACTTTAGGGAAATGACGAATTATGCCAAAGGATATTTCTTCAACATCAACCAGGGTAGTAAGTTGATTATTCAACTCCTGAACGAGGATTTGTTTTAATTGTTCTTTTTGAGTTTGAAGAATAATCATTCCGGTTCCTGTGATTATCAGGAACAGAAACAAAAGAAAAATAATGACTCGTTTTATAATTTTCATTTAGCTTCTGCCAATCCGGAAAAAATAGTTTAATTTGAATTAGAAAGCCACCTTCTTAGAGGGTGGATATTTACTATTTTTTTCAGTAGCGGTTTAGGAGGATCTGTAAAATTGTAAATAAACAGTTAATATTCTATTCATCAAGTAAAAAGCCAAGGTCTGAATTTGGATCAACCTCAACTGGTGTAGTATCAAATTTAAAAATTCTTGCCTTTCCGGGACCAATGAGCTTAAGGCGGTTTCCATCTAATAACAACATTGTTCCCTCTCTTAAACCAACAACATAAATGTTCCTGTTTATTTCAAGAAATTCTTCAATTCGCATTTCCCGTGTTTCACCGGCATGACCATCAGGATTAGCATCGAGATAATGAGGATTTATCTGGAAAGGGACCAGGTTTAATACAGAAAAATTATCAGGTTGTACTATTGGCATGTCGTTAGTGGTTCTGATGCTGGGACAGGCCACATTGGATCCGGCACTCCATCCAATATACGGGGTTCCTTTATTGACTTTATTAATAATTACATCTATTAATTTTTTGTCTTGCATCATTTTAGTTAATTGCCAGGTATTTCCTCCTCCAATAACAATGGCTTCAGCTTCTTCCACTGCCTGAACAGGATCAAGGAAACGGTGAATAGATCTGATTTCATGTCCTAATTCGAGAAATCTTTCCTGAACCTTTTTTTCATAATCGTCAAATGAAAAGGTAACAGCAGCATAAGGAATAAATAAACATGTGGTTTTATCCTTACCTAAGAAATCCCTGATCTGTTCCTTAGGATGATACAGGTACTCTTCCCCGGCATTTGTTGAATTGCTGATCAATAGTAATTTCATAAGATAATAGTATTTATTAAAAATGTTTCAAGCTGAGATTAAATAATATGAATTCCAATTACAAGTATATCATCAATTTGTTCATTTCCCCCCTTCCATTCAATAAAAGCATTGTCGAGGACCTCTACTTGTTTATTCGTATTTTCTTTATGAATACTTAAAAGAAGTTCTTTTTGTCTTTTATACATAAATTTTTTGTCCATGGGTCCGCCAAACTGGTCGGCAAACCCATCGGTAAATAGATATATCATATCATCTTTTTCAATACGGATTTCATTATCTGTATATTTTCTGTCTGGAAATTCCCGGAATGAGCCGATTGATAATTTATTTGCCTTAAATTCTGCTAACTCTCCTTTTCTGATTATCCATAATGGATTATATGCCCCGGAATATTCCAATAGCATATTTTTTTCATCAATCCGGCATAATGCAAGGTCCATACTGTCCCTGAGAGCTTCCTGCTCATATCCTTTGTACATACGTTCACTAAAAGCTATGTTCAATTCATTCAGGATCTCATGGGGTTTAATCCCGGGATTTTCTTTTAAAATAGTATTAAGAAGGTTATATCCCAGTAAGGAAATAAAAGCGCCAGGTACGCCATGTCCTGTGGCATCAACAGCAGCAACATAGGAGTAGCGGCTATCTTTTCCAAACCAGTAAAAATCACCGCTGACAATATCTTTTGGCCGATAGTAAATAAACGAATCCGGATATATTTCTTTTATATAATCGAGATGGGGTAGCAGTGCATTCTGAATATTCTTTGCATATCTGATGCTGGCTGTTATCTCTTTGTTCTTATCTTCTATCTCTTCTTTTTGGTGGTTTAAGATTAAGTTAGCCTTTTGTTTTTGTTTGAAACTTCTGTATATAGCCAGAGCCAGAAAAAATACTAAAGCAAAACCAATGATAAGAGCATTTCTTTGAAAATTTCTTTGTTTGATCTCGGCTTCTTTTTTCCCCAGTTCAACGTCTTTAAGTTGCAGTTCTTTTTCTTTCTTTTCACTCTGGTATTTTGTCTCAAGTTCAGCAAACCGGTTGTGCCTTTCAATTTTATTTAAGGAATCCTTAATTTCCTGAGAATAATGATAGTTTTGATATGCCTGTTTAAAGTCTCCTGTTTTTTGATAATTGCTGGCGAGAGAAAGATAATTACCTTGTACAATGGTTGGGAAATTATGAGTTTCACAAATTTCAAGGCTTTTTTGATGATAGGTGATGCTTTGGGAATAATCCTCTAACTGGTAATAAACTTTTCCGAGTGAAAGAAGATTTACTGCCATCCCATGAACATTCTCCAATTCCTGATTAATTTCCAATGCTTGTTTAAAGTAATCCAGAGAAGTATTAGATTGTTTTTTTTTGATATTTAATTCCCCGAGATAATTTAGTGTAATTGCAATTGCTGATTTGTCTTCAAGGGCTTCCTCTATGGAAAGTGCATCGAGAAAATAATTTTCGGCTTCAGAAAGGTTGTCTGTTAACATTTTTATTTTTCCAAGATTTCTTAGGGAAAAGGCCATTCCATTTCGATCTTCCCTGGCTTTTTGAATATCAAGGGCTTTAAAATAATATTTTTCAGCCTGTGCATAGTTCTCAAACCTTTGATATATTTCACCGATGTTATGAAAAGATGTGGCCATAAACTGGTCGTTATTTAGTTCAATCCAAATTGTAGACGCCTCAAGGTAGAATTGTAATGCTTTTTCATAGTCTGCCCATATAACATATATTTCACCAAGATTGTTAAGACTATTGGCCATTCCCATCTTATCATTCAGATCTTTTTTCATATCGTATGACTGCTGATAATTTAAAATAGCATTAGGATAGTCACCTCTGAATTTATATATTTCTCCTATATTATTAAGTGTATTAGCAACTCCCTGTAAGTCACCTAATTCTTTCTTAATCTGCATTGATCTCTGATAAAAGTTCAATGCTTTTTCATAGTTGCCCAACCGGCTGTTTATAACACCAATATTATTATACCCTCCTGCAATGCCTTTGAGATTTCCGGTTTTTTCATTTATCTCGATGGAATTCAGATAATAAGTCTCGGCTTTTCTATATTCACCCATATAGAAAAGTAAATTTCCTAAATTTTTGACTGCTGTAGCTTTCTCTTCTGGTTTATTCAATTCATCTGCCAGGGAAATAGCTTCATTGGCATATTTCATGCAAAGATCCCCGTCAACAACCATATATTGTCTGGTTAATTGATGTAATATCTGGATTTTATCAGTTTTATTTGCAGATTTTAGCAAATTCAACAAACTATCCGCCTGATCCTGAGCATAAAAGGTTAAGGTGCTCATGATTAAGATGCTTACTAAGAAGATGTTCTTTTTGGAAATCATATAGGTCAATCCACGTATATCATTAAAAGCTTTTAAAGATATGAAACCTCAATGTACAAAAGTACACAAAATTTGAAAATCAAAGGTTTATGGATTAGCTACGCTAATGATGTATAATCTGACTTTTGAGACAGCCCTTTGAGCCTATTATTTTCTAAAATCCGATCGTGAGGTTATTTACGTCAACCGGTGCCCAGGGTTGAAGCCCTGTCATATCTATAAATTCAGGTGTAAATCCGGGAACCTGAGGAATATCTGTTCCATTGGATACAAATCCTTGTGGGCCCACAAAATAAGCTACCCCCCTTGCAGTGTAAATGTAATTTTCAATAATGGATGGCGTAACATCATTATATACTGTTACAATTTCTTCTTCCAGGACTTTATCCATTGAGTATTCATCCCAAATGAACGGCATTTCATCGTTAGTCAGGCTTATTGGAGGCAGAGCAACTTTTGCAACAGCAATATCAAGCCTGGTATTATTTTTAGCACGGAAAGTCCATGCCCTTCCACCTACATAGTTTGGATCAACAAGATAAGCGTAAGGATGAATTGTATTACCATAAATATGAACTACATCACCTTTCTGACCTGCAAACATTTTAAGTTTGTTCATGAATTTTACTGAAGTAGAATCCATTCCGGTAATCATTACAAGCATGGTTTTATCGAAAATTGGATCAGAATAATTGTAGTCAACCCTGATAATAGATCTTCGTAAAACCAGTGATTGAAAATTCATGGCTTTTGGCTGCAAAAAAGCAATTACCTTTAAAGGATTCAAATTCCAATAAAGCAAAAGTGCCTTTCCTTCAATTTCATCAGTTATGGTCATTTCATAATCCCAGGTTTCATTCTCAAAGCTGACTTGTTCTCTTACTACTACATTTTTTGTCCGGTTATCCTGATCGCTGATATATGAAAAACTCATAGCACGATCAATACTATAGTCATTTATATTCCATAATGATTTATTTATCAGCTCTGAAGAATATTCACCAACGAATATAAGGGTCCTTAAACGTTGATAAAGATCTTTTCCTGAATCAATAGTATCATTTAAAATCAAGGCTTTTTTGTCAAGATCTGGAATACTTATCGCATCAGACAAATTTATACCGATATTATCAGGAACAATATCGCCACCCTTATTTTTCTGACATGAAATATAGAATAATCCTGTAAGTAATAATGATATTAAAACATATGCAGTGTTTTTCATGATTATAAGGTTTGGTACAGATATTTATTATTACGTATCTGAAAACAAAAGGTTTCCGGCTGGATAATAGGATAAACCTATAATAATAAGAAATGTATGTTGTATTGAATTAAGGGTAAAATAACATATGAGAAAATGCTCTTAGTTATTCCATGGCTCAGGAATATTAAAATTAACCGGATTGGGTTTAAAAGAAACTATATAGGATCGTACATTAAAAATGTCAAGTACCCATAATTTTCCTGAAAGTACTTCTCCTTTTCCAAGAATTATTTTAATAACTTCGTTTGTTTGCAATGAGCCAATAACAGCAGGCAACACTCCGATTACCCCAACATTTGAAGGATCAGGAGCCTCTTGGTTTTCCGGTGGTCGGGGATATAAGCATCGGTATGTAGGGCCATTTTTGTAATTGAAAACTGAAATTTGCCCTTCAAATTTGTAAATGGATCCGTAAACCATCGGTTTACCTAATATAACACAAGCGTCATTGATTAAGTACCGACTGGGAAAATTATCTGTGGCATCAACAATGATATCATATTCTTTTATCACTTCCATAACGTTTTTCTTGTTCAGCTTTATATTAAGAACATGATAGTCCGGCAGGTTGTTCGATTCGATCAATCGTTGTCTGGCAATAATCG
Organism: Bacteroidota bacterium; assembly: GCA_030613125.1. Lineage (GTDB taxonomy): Bacteria > Bacteroidota > Bacteroidia > Bacteroidales > VadinHA17 > JAUWMO01. The sequence goes on from JAUWMO010000016.1 coordinate 9,032, forward strand.
CTTTTAGTTTTCCAATGTCTCCGGAACCATATAACACCTGACGCTGTAAATTGGTTTCATCCACAATATCATCGTCCATAATACCAAGTTTACCCACTCCGGCAGCGGAAAGATATTGCAGTGCAGGGCACCCAAGCCCTCCGGCACCAACAACAAGGACTTTCGAATATTTTATTTGTTCCTGTCCTTCAGGTCCTATTTCCGGGATCATTATATGCCGGTGATATCTTCTTAATTCTTTCGGGGATAGTTCCATGTAATAATTTTTTTCACAAGTAAGAATCTAACTTTACAAATTTACCCTGTGAAATATTGCTTTGCAATAAATCTTCGATTTATTTCACGTTCGCTTATAAAAGTGCAGTCTCATTAACTTTAGTCACTTTAGTCCCTTCTTCATTTAGGCACTCCTGACTGCTGGCAGGGTCGCAGAGTCTAAGAGTCCAAAGAAAAATATTTTCACTCTTCGACTTTCGACTGTTTGACAGTTTTAATGACCATTGCGGTTCAGTAAAACGACTTATAAGATAATTCCTTTTTATATCGACTCTTCAGTTTTAAAAACTGAGTAACATCAAACCCACCGAAAATTGATATAATTCAGTTCCTTTTCCCGTCTGGAAGAGCTGAATTACATTATAATTAGCAAATACTTTAATGAATTTGAAACCAGCTCTCAATGATAAGTTTAACTGCAGGGGATTAATACTGAAGTCATCCCGGGTCTTATCTTTTATCTTGGTTCCCTGATCATAATAAACAACTTTGGTATATGAATTTAATTTTATTGCACCAATTACACCGGTGGAAATAAAAAGTTTTCTGCCCCACCTGTCAGGATCGAGGTGAAATTCTAAAAGTAAAGGAATTGTAAGGTAGTCAACATGGAGTTTAGAAACGTTTAATTGCTGGGTATATGGCAGTTCAGTGATATTCCCATTTGCATCTTTCATGATATTGTTATTCCTGCTGAACTTGTAATCATTTAGTTGAAATCCAAGACCGGTAACCAGGCCTATATTTTGTTTGGCAATGTTCAGGCTGAATTGCATTATATTAAAATTTACATTCCACGACTTCCCTGTATACAGGTTCATAAAATTATCAGGTAGTTTAAAATCAGAAGTAAGGTAATTATTCATTGCAAATTCAAATCCGGCCCAGTGTCCTCTGAATTTCCTTATGGGTTTGTAATTAAATTCCTTTTCGAGCTCGTCAAAATCAAGTATATCCACCTTTGTTCCATCATCTGTTTCAATAATTTTAACCCCTTTGTTACCTATCTTTATTTTAATGGTATCCCTTTTTTCATATACTATAATTCCACCTTGCCCAACAATAACTTTAGTTCCATCAGATTCATCAATAACCTGAACAACATTACCTGATCCTATTTTAACCTTTGTTGTATCAGTTTCTATAGTATCGGTTTCAACACTTAGTGAATCAGGAATTGAAAAGCCCGGGGAGAGCAGAAAAGTTGCTATTATAAAGCATATTATTAATTTCTTCATCTTAATTATAACTTAGGTTAATAATTCATTTTAATCATTTATCAAAGCTATGACGTTCATTTGTTTTAAAATGTTACAATCGGTTTCCACCGGGATAGAAAATCAGTGAGTCTATGATTTTAAAAGGCGAACGGTGAGCGAACTTGTGAGCGAATCCTTCACGAGCAGGATGTGTGTTGGGCTGTGGGCGTCGAGTAACTTATTAAAACCATTTAGACGAACTCCTGCCTGCCGTTTGCACTGCATTCAGGCGGGGATCCCGATTGCGAAGCACGTCGGGATCTCAGAGGGTAATATCTTGCCTGCGAGCCGTCGCCATCCACGTGTCGCCGTAGCTTCAGCAGAGGAGTAAGGCTTTGGCCGCACGCGGACAGCGACGGAGGACGGCGGGGGGGTTCATTCTATTCCAACCTTCCGCTAAAGGCGTGCCTTCGGCACAATATTCCAAGATAACTACGTATTATCCTGAAGAACCTTATTTATTCTTAAGACGGGTTGAGAAATTCAATTCCGATGAATGGAAGGCAATAGAAGAAAGTTGACCATAACCATCAAAGGTCGTATTCAGGCGCATATTCCAACCGGTCAATATGTTAACTCCAATAATACCGGCATTGGCCACCGAAACTAATAGGGGTGGTTTAATTTCCTTTGTATTTGCTTTTAATAATTTTATATTAAAGTCTTCAATTGTATAATATTTAAATGCATTGAGATCCTGTTGGGACAGATACGCTGGAATATAGATAATTGGAGCTTTTAATCTGTCGTCAGGTTGTGCAGGAGGAGTTAAGTAGCCTTTTAAACTGATCAGATAATCCATTTTTATTGTTTCACCCCGGCTGATAGTAACACCCTTGGCCGGAATATTATTTAGGTCAGTAATAAAAACTATGCCTGGTTGTTCCGATTCAGTTACTGTAATCACTTTTTTTTCCGATGGAGCATTAGAAAGATTTTGATTTGGTTCTGTGGGAGTTATAACTTTTTCCCGAACAGGCTGGTCAGCCTTTGTGATAATTGTTTCATCCAAAGGTGAATGTATATTTATCAGAATTCTGTATAACAAAAAAAGTACTAAAACTGAGGCCGCTGCGACAGGAACCCAGAAATAGCGGATCCTTTTTGAACCAACAGGCTTTTTAAGTGTATTTTTACCCTCATAATAAATGTTAACAGGCTTTAATTTTGTTTTACTGAATTCCATAAAAACTTCCTGTTTTCCTGGGTCTTCAGATAGATGCTTTCTAAAATCCTCAGATTCTTTTAGTGTCAGGTCTTGTTCTATAAGTGAAATACATTTATAATCAAAATCAGGGATTGATTTTATTAAATCTGCAGGAGATCTTTTCAAGAGGTTTTTTTCTGAAAATTCAACGACCCCGGGTAACAATTTGAAATCAACACCAGAATAAACGTCCTGTTTTAATTCAGGGTTTTTTTCAAGGAATGACCTGAATTCATTCATTTCATCAGAATCCAGATTTCCCTCGAGAAAATCCAATACAAAAATTTCGTAATTGTTACGATCAATTTTCATACTCGTTTCACTGGTTTATAAAAGTGTCTCAACTTTTCCAATCCGTTCTTTCAAAAACAACCTTCCCCTGTATATATAAACTTTTACCTGTGATTCTGATAACCCGGTTATCTCTGCAATTTCCTTATAGGAATAACCTTCATAATCCCTGAGTAATATGACCGATCGTTGTACATCTGGTAATTGAAGGATAAGCTGATGAAGCACTTCATTCAGATCATTGTAATGGGTAGTATGAAAAGTTGTCCCTGGATAGTTTTTCATGTATAAATCGTGATTTTTTTCTTTTCTTATCAAATCTATCATGGTATGATATGCAGTTGAAAATATATATGAACGCACTTTTTTATAAAATACAGAATCAACTTTTACCCATAACTTTTCAAAGCAATCCTGAACAATGTCCTTTGCCTTTTCCTCATTATTCAAACTTTTCAGAATAAAGCGAAATACATTGTCAGAATACAAATCCACACACCTGTTGTACTCTTCTACGGTCATATTTCTGAAATCAGTATTAAGACGTTTACATGTAACAGAATGTTACAGACCTTTTCTCAAAAAAATCAACTATAAAAAATGCCCTATAACTTATTAAATGTTTAAGTAACAGGGCAAATTTGCAGGTTCAGTATTATTTACAATTTTAATGCTATACCTAAATTTAAAATAGCAACTCCATAACCCAGTTCAGCCATTGCTGCAAACTTCTCGGTAAAGTAATATCTGGCACCGGCATAAATTGACCAGGCAAAACTGCTTGAATTTGCTGACATATTCCACTCAGGAGGCCAATCCCCAATGGTTTTGGATGTAACAATATTATAGCCTAACATCATTCCGCCATACGTATCCAGTTTATCTACAAAACTGTAATGGTAGTTTCCCCGGACACCGAAAGTGAAGTTACTATATTTCCATCCATACTTACCATACACTGGGTCATTATATTCCCATTTATAACCTGAAATGCCAAAATAACCGCCAATGCCAAGAACGCCAGGGCCCAAATCCATAAGCCCGTATTCAAATGAACCGGAAATAGGAGGTAATGTCATTTTATATCCTGTTCCTGAATATAATGTTGAACCTAAACCGATCCCAATGTTAATTACTTTGTCTTTTACAACAAATGGCTGTGCATTTACACAAACAGCAGAAAAAAACAACAATGCTACAATAATAATTTTGTGATTTCTCATAGTGATAAATTTTAATTTAATAGTTTATAGATTGAAAATATAAATATATAAATTTTAGCTAATTAAAATTACCTTTATCTACATCCATAATAAATTTAATTATTCCCAATCCTTTTTGTCCAAACTTTAAAATTCCCACTGTCAGTGGATATATCAATCATTTTAACGCCACCGGTTAATATATCATCACGACAAGCATTATCAAAATAGTCAGCTAAGGTGGTGACACCAGTAAGCTTAGTATCAGGTGTATTTATGCAGTTTTGAAATACGAATAAACTTCTTTTAAATTCTTTACATCTAATGAGTCAAGTTTCCTAAACAATTCTATTTTAATCTCAGCTGCATTCATGTTTATCGTAATTTATTTTGGACTTATTACAAAGATAATCAATTGGGATCAAAATTAAGATCCCAAGTTCCCATGCCGCATTAAGCACAATGTTGTGTATAAAAAGCGTTGCCATCCCGTAGGGTGGCAATGATTTTTTTTTTGGGTGGGGCAGACAAGCTCTTTTGCAAACTTTTGTTTGCGGGTTGGTTTGTGGAGCTTGCAAATGTGCTTGACTGCAAAGGGTCAGGCTGTTTTATTATTAATGATGATGTCCTGCACCTTCCTCTCCTTTTTTCATTTCGGCTAAAAGATAATATGCTCCTTTTATTACTACTGTTGCGTTTTCAGGGATTTGCTGTGCGGGAACTATTTCTGTAAAACCGATGTCAGATGCTCCTGTATTAACTTCTATCTTTTTAAAGATATATTCATTGTCGTGATTTTCTTTTTCTTGGTTGTGGTCTGGTTCTTTTTCTGAACCTGCCTTCACTAAAGTTTCGGCAGGCAGGTGGGAATGGTTATTGTGTTGCTCCTCTCCCTTCTTTTTTTGTATGAATATGTAATTCAATCCTGCGTCTGAAACAATGGCTTCGTCAGGCAATGCAACAACTTTGTGCTGGTCAGTTACAATACGTGCATCTACATACATTCCGGGCAATAAATAACTTGATTTGTTTTCAATTTTTGCATGTACGGTAACGGCTTTTATATCGTTTTCAAATGCTTTGCCGACTGAGAAAATGCTGCCTTCGTAAATAGTGTCGGGATTGGTGGCAAGGGAAAATATTACGTTTTGTCCTTCTTTTATCTTGCTAATGTCTTTCTCGTATATCATAAGGTCAATATGGATGTGTTCGTTATCCACAATCTCAAACATTTCCTGTTGCGGTTCCACAAAGGTTCCAATATTAACTTCTATCAGCCGAACATAGCCGTTGATGGGTGATTTTATCGGGATGTCAGAAAATATCTGACCTTTTTCTACTGCTGAAATATTAATGTTTAGTAAATTGAGTTTGGCTTTGAGGGAATTAACCTTTGCCATTGCTGCCTTATATTCTGCTTCTGTCTGCTGAAAGTTTTTGGCTGAACTGATGCTATCCTGAAACAACTGATTTTTACGCTGGTAGTCCTTTTCCAGAAAGTTTAGTTTGCTTCTGCTTTCTGCATATTCCTGCTGCATCTGAATGAAGTCGGGATGTTCCAGTAAGGCAAGTGTTTGCCCTTTTTTTATATAATCGCCTTCTATGACGAATACGTCTTTTACCCTTCCGCCCATCAAGGTACTTAAGCTGGCTTTGTTCCGGGGTGGCAATTCCAGTTGTCCGTTGGCTTTTACAGTTGTTGATAGATTGACCTCACGAAATTGACCTAATTCAATGCCCATTACATCCATTTGTTTCTGAAGTAAATGTACTTCATCATCTTTTTTAGCTTCTTCGTGTTCGTAGTTGTCCTTTGCTTGCTGCTGGCTACAATTGGTCAAAAGAAAAAGACCGAACATTGCTATGAATAGCTTGTATGTTTTTGTTTTCATTTTTATACGTTTTTATTCGATTAAAAAATATTTAGTTAAGCTGACCTACCAAATATTGCAGGTCAATTATAGATTGATTGAATTGATTTAGATTATTCAGATATTTTGTTTTGATATTAATTGCCTGGTCTATGTTGCGGATGTATTCCACATAGCCGATTTCGCCTGCCTTGTAACTTTTTTCGGCAAATTTTATGAGTTGTTCGGCTATGGAAAGCCCCTGTTTTTCGTAATAAACTACAAGTCCTTTGTATTTGTAGTATTCCTGTAATTTGCCGGCAAAGAGGGTTTCAATCATTAAGCCGTAATTTTCATATTCTGCCTGTGCAATTTCGGCATCTATTTTAGCTGCCTGTACTTTGCCCTGCTGTGACCTGTACCACAGGGGGATTTTTATACCTACCTGAAAGCCGGTAAAGCCGGGTGTGCCGTCAATTTGCTGGTTGAAATACCCTGCTGAAAGGTCAGGCAGGTAGCCAGATTTTTCCAGCTTGTATTGTTGTTCTGAAACAAGGATTGCCTGCTGATAGTATTGCAACAATGGATTGTTGTTTACATTTTCTGCATCCTGCACGATTAATTCAAGTTTGTTTATGCTCGTTTTGGAAATGGTGACAGGGCTGTCGGTATTAAGCCATCTTTGTAATTCCTTCATATAGATTTGCACATCTGCATCTGCTTGTTGTTTCATTAGATTTATTTCCTGATACTTTCCCTGCGCTGCAATTTTTTCCAAAAGGTTGGTTTCACCCGTTTGGTATCGCTTTTCGGCTGCTTTGAGAAAATTACTATATGTGTTTTCCAGTGTATTCAGCAATTCCTGTCGTGTGTAACCGTAAGACAGTTGCATATAGGCGGTTTTGACATTGCGCACCAGTTCATTTTGAGTAATGCTCAATGCGTTTTCGCTTAATACTACTTTCTGCTTTTGCAGCTTGGCTTGTGAAACGTAGGTTGTGGGAAATTTAAAATTCTGCGATATGCTTAACTGATTATCTATGGTGGCAGAGTTTAGCTGCCCCTGCGTGTAAGAGATATTTGTTTTGTCAATGTCAAAGGTGGTTTTCTTCAGCTTTTGCTGTTTATCCACTTCCAGATTAGCAGCTTTTACGGTTGGGTGGTTTTTTATGGCTATCTCAATCGCCTGCTGCATTGTCAATGGGTTATTACCTTGTGCATTGCTATTTAATGGAAAAGCAAATGCACTGCCTATGATGAGAAATACAATTACAGTATTTATAGATTTTCCTTTAAATCGTATTCCTTCATCAAAGATGCTGTATAGCACAGGCAATATGACAAGTGTCAAAAAGGTTGCTGTAATCAACCCCCCTATAACAACCGTTGCCAATGGTCTTTGTACTTCGGCTCCTGCTGATTGGGATAATGCCATTGGCAAAAAGCCAAAAGCAGCTACGGAAGCGGTTATTATTACGGGGCGTAAACGAACTTTTGTTCCTTCTAATATGCGTTGTTTCATATCGGTTACTCCTTCATTTTTGAGTTGATTGAAATAGGATATTAAAACAATACCGTTAAGCACGGCTACACCGAAAAGGGCAATGAAGCCGACACCAGCCGAAATGCTGAAAGGCATATCCCTAAGCCAGAGGGAATAAATACCGCCAATGGCAGCAAGAGGTATAGCGGTGTAAATCATTAATGCTTGCTTAAAGGAATTGAAAGTAAAAAACAACAAAATGAATATCAGCGCCAATGCAATGGGAACAGCTATTGACAAGCGTTTTTTTGCTGTTACAAGGTTTTCAAACTGACCTCCGTATTTTAAATAATAACCGGGTGGCAGGTTGAGTTGCTCGTCCAGTTTTTGCTGTATTTCCTCTACCAAAGATTCAATATCCCTGTTTCGTGCATTGATGCCTATGGTAATTCTCCTTTTGGTATCATCACGTGAAATTTGCATTGGTCCTTCCTTGAACTCAATTTTTGCAACTTCCTTTAACGGCACTTGTGAACCGTTGGGCAATGTGATATAAAGATTTTTGATGTTGTCTATGTTTTGCCTGTAATCTTTTTCCAGCCGAACTACCATATCAAAACGCCTTTCGTTTTCAAATACTACTCCTGCTTTTTCACCTGCAAAAGCGGTTCTTACCAGTTTGTTCAGGTCTCTGATATTAAGCCCGTATTGTGCGACTTTACTGCGGTTGTAGTTTATTATCATTTGCGGGAGACCTGTTATTTGCTCTACTTTTGTGTCTCCAATGCCCCTGATGCTTTTAATAATGGATTTGGCTTTTTTGGCATTGATGTATAATACGTCCAGGTCCTCACCGTAGATTTTAACTGCAATATCCTGTCTCACTCCTGTCATTAGCTCGTTAAAACGCATTTGGATGGGTTGTGTAAATTCAAACCCTACTCCCGGAATAATGGACAATTCCTTTTCCATTTTTTCAAACATTTCATCTTTTGTTGAGGCGCTTGTCCATTCTGATTTAGGTTTCATTTTGACCATTAAATCCCCTATCTCAATAGGCATAGGATCGGTAGGTATTTCTGCCGAACCGATTTTAGTAACGACTTGCTCTACTTCAGGGAATTTTTCCAATAGGATTTTCTCCAATTTCTCCGATATTTCAATGCCCTGTGCCAAAGAACTGCCGGGCGGTAAAATCTGTTGTAAAGCAAAATCACCTTCTTCCAGTGTGGGTATAAATTCACCTCCCAAACGATTGAAAGTGAATATGCTCATTGCAAATAGCGCAACTGCAACAATGATGGTTTTTACCTTGTTGTTTAAGGCATAATTGATAACCGGGTTGTACCAGCGTTGCAAGCGGTTGATTATTTTATCGGCAATGGTTACTTTGGCTTTTATCTTTTTATTAAGGGATAAGGCAGCCATCATCGGGACATAAGTAAGAGAAAGGATTAACGCACCGAGTATAGCAAAGCTGACGGTTTGCGCCATCGGCTTAAACATTTTGCCTTCTATTCCGACCAATGCCAAAATGGGCAGGTAAACTATCAGAATGATGACAACTCCGAATGTTGCTGAGCGGATGATTTTGGTAGCGGATTTTTTAACAGTGCTGTCCATTTCCTGTTGCGTAATGGTTGTTCCTTCGGCTTTGCTCCCCAGGGAATTCGGGGGAGGCAGGACAGGATTTTTAAGTTTGGAAATTGTATGCACCACACTTTCAACAATGATGACCGCACCGTCAACGATTAAACCAAAGTCAATAGCTCCGAGCGACATCAGATTGGCGGATACACCAAAAATGTTCATCATTCCGAGTGCAAAGAACATTGAAAGGGGGATGACAGAGGCGACAATCAGCCCTGCCCTGAAATTTCCCAATAATAGAATGAGGATAAAAATTACTATCAAACCTCCTTCCACAAGGTTTTTGGTAACGGTATTCATAGCCCTGCCAATTAATTCAGACCTGTCCAGATAGGGTTCTAATACCACTCCTTCTGGCAGGGACTTCTGGATGGTTTTAATCCGTTCTTTTACTGCAGTGATGACCTTATCGGAGTTTTCGCCTTTTAACATCAAGGCCATTCCAATAACCACTTCACCTTTTCCGTTACGGGTAACTGCTCCATATCGGGGCGCACTTCCAAATTGTACTTTGGCAATATCCCGAATAAGTATTGGTGTATTGTGTATTGTTTTTACAACAATCTTTTCAATATCTGCAAACGACTTTACAAGCCCTTCACTTCTTATGAAATAGGTGTTGTATCTTTTTTCAATATAGCTACCCCCTGTGTTCTCGTTATTATTTTCTATTGCTTCAAATACGTCTGCAATAGTTATGTTCATACTTCGCAGCTTTTCGGGATTGACGGCTATTTCGTATTGCTTCAAGTAACCGCCCCAGCCGTTTACTTCTATTACTCCGGGCGTGCCTGCCAATTGCCTTCTGACAATCCAGTCGTTGATGGTTCTTAAATCCATTGCTGAATAGACGGTATCATAACCGGGTTCGGTATATAACACATATTGTAATATCTCACCAAGACCAGTAGTTATGGGGGCTAATTTGGGACTGCCAAAACCTTCGGGGATTTGTTCTTCGGCTTCTTTTAATTGTTCGGTAATTAGCTGGCGGGCAAGGTAGATGTCTTTGTTTTCTACAAAAACTACGGTTATCACTGATAAGCCGAACCGTGAAATTGACCGTATTTCAATAACATCCGGGATGTTCGCCATTGCAATTTCAATGGGGAAAGTGATAAATTGCTCCACTTCCTGTGCTGCAAGCGTGGGAGCTTGGGTAATGATTTGTACCTGATTATTTGTGATGTCAGGCACAGCGTCAATAGGAATTTGTTTAAAGGAATATGCTCCCCAGCCAATTAATGCAATGGTGAAAATTCCAATTATCAGCTTGTTTTTTATGGAAAACGCTATGAGTTTATTTATCATCATTTTAAAGTTTAAGTCAATGAAACCCGCATGATTTTTTGAAATAGTAAACGAAAATTAAAATCTGAAATGCCATTTGATTTTATCTTATTTATTGACAGGCAAATGCGGGTTCACGAATACCTTTAAAAAATCAATTATTTTATGAGTAAATACAATATGCCTGTAACTCTCAAAAGAGAAGCAAAGCGTTAGAAATAAGGATGTAAAATTGACTTAAACTTTAGGCGGATGCCAGAAATCGTACACTACGGTAAAAGGGTGGTGTTGGGTATATAAAGAAAGTTGTGTTTGTGCTATAGGGATTAGATTGCTATGATGCGTTTGATTAAGAATTATATGAGTGTGGCAGCAACAGCAATTGCAAAATGGAGAACAAAAATCGCTGTCTGAATGGTTGTTTTGGTTTTGGTCTGCTACATTATGGTAATGGACTGCTGTAGCGCAGTTGTCCATTGCTAAACCATCAGTGCAAGGCATTACAGTTAATGATAATATCAACAGGGCTAATATGGTTGAAAAAAGTTTCATCGGATGCAAATGTATGCAAATTATTTCTTATCAAACCGAGATTCACCCTGTTAAATAGCCTTTGGCTCACGAAGTGATTTAACAGGGTAAAGTTGAAACGCCTGCCCGCCGAAGCCTTGGCGTAGGTGGGGGCTAAAACCGCTCCACTTATGCACTTCACCGCTTTTTGCTATATTGCGTGTGTGCTGCTCTTATTCTTCATCAAAGATAAAGACATCTTCAATTTTATACTTAAAAACTTT
>JAUWMO010000204.1 GCA_030613125.1 Bacteroidota bacterium
CTATATAGGGAGGCATAATGAAAAAGTCAGTAATACTGCTATTCGGGGAAAGATTGTTAATGACCTGGGTACAGTATTCGGATGGGAAGCCGAAGGCAGTTTTTATTTTCTGGGATACAAAGCAGGAAACATGCTTCTAAATGGTAAATTGTATAAAAATTTTAAAACCAGGAAAGGAACATCAACCCTTACCCTGCTGGGAAAATTCCGGAATGAACGGCCGGTTTACTGGTTGAATCAATATTCCTCTAATAATTTTCACTGGGAGAATGATCTGAAATTTGAAAATGAAACCAGAATACAAGCTTTTTATAAAGACCATGAAAGAAATTTTTTAGTATCTGCTCATTTTTCAATACTTGGTAATTACGTTTTTTTTGACACTTTGGCCCTTCCTTCTCAGGAATCAGATCCGTTTACTGTTGTTTCATTAGATATACATAAGGATTTTTCCCTTTGGAAATTCAAATTCAGGAATCGATTAAATATTCAACAATCAGGCAATAAACAAGTCCTTCCTCTTCCGACAGTAAGTTTTAGTAATTCAACATTTTTTGAGCATTTGTTTCATTTTGCATGGACAAATGGTTTTCTGTTAACACAGTTAGGTTTGGATTTTTACTATCATACTCCCTTTTATGCTTATGCTTACATGCCGTCATCCGGAAGATTTTATTTACAAAATGAAAAGGAAGTTGGGAATTACCCCTTTATTGATGTATTCCTTAATTTGAAAGTGAAACGTACCAGGATTTTCCTGAAGTACGAACATGTTACCTCTGGTCTTCTGGGGCATAATTATTTTACAATCCTTCACTATCCCATGAATCAAAGAGTATTTCTGTTCGGTTTTTCATGGACCTTTTATGATTAGATTTGAATGGAGAATATCAATAATATTTCGCCACGAAGATTTTATAAATTTTTATTAAATTCGTTATACAATTAAACCTGAAAATTTGGATTTGAATTATTTCAAAGCCCGCTATCTCCTGTTGTTTTTAGTACCCGCCCTGCTGTTTTCGTGCGGTGGGCCTGGAAAGCCTTCCCGTAAAGGTTATTCAGGAAGTTCCTTAAAAATTGATTTACCAGAGATCCGTGAGAGAAAAAAAATTATTGCATTAACCGATTTCAATGCTACAAATTATTTTATTTACCGTGGTGAACCTATGGGATATCAGTATGATCTGCTTCATGCCTTTGCAAAAGAATTAGATCTTGTCTTAGAGATAATAGTTGAGAATGATCTTGAAAAAGCTTTTGAGCTACTTCAGGTTGGTAAATGCGACTTGCTGGCCCTTAATTTAACTATTACAAAGGAGAGAAATGAATTCTTGCGATTTACTTTTCCTCATACCAGTACCCGTCAGGTTTTAGTTCAACGAAGACCTGAGAATTGGAATCTTATGCACCCTGAAAGGGTTGAGAAGTCAGTAATCAGGAATCAATTGGAATTGGCAGGAAAAACAATCTTTATTCAGAAAAATTCCTCTTTTTTTGCCCGGCTTCACAACCTTTCAGATGAAATTGGGGATAGTATTAATATTATTGAAGCAAATGAGAGTATTGAAAGGTTGATTACTCAGGTTGCAAAAGGAGAGATTGATTATACAGTATGTGATGAGAATATGGCAAAAGTGAATCAGACCTTTTATCCGATTATTGATATTCAAACAGCCATAAGTTTTCCTCAAAATCTGGCCTGGGCAGTTAGAAAGAAAGGTACTGACCAATTGACTGATACGATAAATAACTGGTTAAGCGAGTTTAAGAAAACTACCGAATATGCTTTGATATATAATAAGTATTTCAGAAACCCCAAGACAGGTAAAATGCATGGAACAGGCCTTATTTATATTGAAAACGGGATGCTTTCACAATATGATTCTTTAATAAAAAGGTTTAGCGATAGCATTAACTGGGATTGGCGACTTCTTGCTTCCATGATCTACCAGGAATCGAGATTCTATGCTGATACAGTATCATGGGTTGGTGCCTTTGGGTTGATGCAATTGATGCCGGCAACTGCGGAATATTATGGTGTTGGAAGAAAATCACCCCCTGAGGAAAATATCAGGGCTGGAGTTGAATATCTGAAATGGCTTGATAAGGTGTTCTATGATAAAGTAAAATTTCAGGAGGAGAGGATAAAGTTTATTTTAGGTGCATACAATGTTGGTCTGGGTCATATCCTTGATGCAAGAGCTCTGGCAAGAAAATATAAAAAAGACCCTGAGATATGGGCAGGAAATGTTGAAGAATACATTCTAATAAAATCTGATCCGAAATATTACCTCGATCCTGTGGTCAAATATGGATATTGCAGAGGAGAAGAAGTATATAATTACGTCAGAGAAATCTTTAAGAGATATGAAGATTATAAGAATATTATTGTCCTCAATTAACTTCCACTCTTTTTACTATTTCGAGAAACTCTCTGAGTATCATTGCTGTTGCTCCCCAAATCTTCCTGTTCTAAATATTATAACAGGGAGCAAAAGTATTTATATGACCTGTCAGAAGGGGCCATCTCAAACTGTACAATCTCCCCTGGAAGCTTTTTTTTAATTCAACCTTAATAGCTTGTATGATATATGGCAGACTCATATTCAGACCAGATAATCTAATAATCAACAAAAAAGATCAATCAAACTTAATTGTTTTCACCGGACTTATCCGGGAAATCAGATAAGATGGGATAATGAGCATTAACACAGTGAGAATTAAGGTTCCGGCGTTTAATGTAGCAATAATAATCAGATCAATATTGATCGGTACTTCAGTTAAGTAATAGGAGGCCTGATCAAGCTTTATAATTCCAAAATGATATTGGATTAAACACAGGACAATACCAATTAGGTTTCCCCAGAACATACCTTTTGTTATCAGATATGCTGATTGATATAAAAATATTTTACGTATACTCCAGTTTTGTGTTCCTAACGCTTTCAGAATACCAATCATGTTAGTACGTTCGAGAATCAGGATCAGCAGACTTGAAACCATATTAAAACCAGCTACCAGGAGTATCAGTACAAGAATTATCCAAACATTCATATCCTGTAAATTCAGCCAGTCAAATATTTGAGGGTATTTGTCAATGATACTCTGAATCCTCATACGTGTACCGTTTTCAGTTAAATCAAATCCGACAATTCCCTGTATCTGCCAGGCCATTTCCTCAATATCATTAAAGTTATCAATGCTTATCTCAAATCCGCTTACCTGATCACCTGACCAGTTATTGAGCTTTTGAATATGTCCAATATCTGCCAGGATGAAGAGCTTGTCAAAGTCTTCCAGATTAGTTTCATAAACTCCTTCAATTATGAATTTTCTCATTCTGGGAGGATCTTGAATGAAATACATAATAAAAGAATCATTAACCTTTAGATGAAGCAGATCGCTAATGTGCTTTGATATCAGAACTTTATTTGTTTTTGAAGTATCGGTAACAACAAAAACATTACCATCAACAAGATTTTCTCTGAGAAACTTCCAGTCAAAATCTGATCCGATACCTTTTAGTACCACCCCCTGAATCTCTTTTCTGGTTTTAATAATACCTGCTTTTGTGGCAAAAACCTGTATATGATTGACTCCCGGCAAAGAGTTTATTTCAGGAATGAATGTCTGTTCGATATTTACCGGAGAGGTCTCATATGATGTGTTAGAATCAAAATTCAGGATTTGAATGTGCGAACCAAACCCGATAACTTTATCTCTGATCTGGTTCTTAAACCCGGTTACTGTGGCAGTAGAAATTATCATTGCTGCAAGACCAAGGGCAATACCTAAAATGGCTATAGTGACAATAGGCCTTGATATCCGGTTTTCGTCACGCCTGTATGAAACAATTCGTCTTGCTATGAAAAGCTCTGTATTCATGGCCTGCTAACAACTTCCAACTGTTACAAATGTAGTAAATATTGATGGCATCATTGTAAGTATATTAAGTATATGAAGAAAGGTTATGATTATATTCTTTGGGTTTATAACCAAACTGACAATTAGAGTTAAGAAATAGTTATGAAATATCGGGGTAATTCTTTAATTTGCAGTCATATAATTTTATAATCTATGAAACCAAAATTGTTTAAGAGAAACGCAATATTATTTCTGATTTTTTATTTTCTGTCAGGGCTTTTCGTATGTGCACAAATAAAAACAGGTGCCGAACGTACTGAGGAATATTTACTTGTGTTGGAGGGGAAGAATGTTGGAATTGTTGCCAATCACACCTCCATGATTGGAAGTACACATCTGGTTGATAGTTTGTTGTCACTAAATATAAAAGTCACGAAAATATTTGGACCTGAACATGGTTTCCGTGGTAGTAATGATGCCGGAATGGCAATTAAGGATGATGTAGATCAGGCAACAGGATTACCGGTAATTTCTCTTTATGGTTCACATAGAAAACCAACTCGGAAAGATATGGCTGGCATTGATCTTATTATTTTTGATATACAGGATGTTGGAGTTCGGTTTTACACTTATATTTCTACAATGCAATATGTGATGGAAGCCTGTGCAGAAAATAATGTAGATTTTTTTGTTCTTGACAGGCCTAATCCAAATGGGTTTTATATAGACGGACCAGTTTTGGAACCTGAGTATAAATCATTTGTAGGTAAACAACCAATACCTGTTGTTCATGGAATGACAGTTGCTGAGTATGCAAGAATGCTAAATGAAGAGGGCTGGATGGAAAATGGGATGAAATGTAATCTTCAGTATGTTACTTGTGCTAATTGGGATCACCGGACCTATTATGAGTTACCTGTCAGGCCTTCTCCAAACCTGCCAAATATGATTTCCATATACCTTTACCCATCACTGTGCCTTTTTGAAGGTACACTTATGAGTATAGGCCGGGGAACCGATACCCCCTTTCAGGTATACGGCCATCCTGACTATCCCTTAACAGCATTTTCATTTACCCCAAGAAGTATTCCTGGTGTTGCAACTAATCCAAAGTACCTTGAAGAACGTTGCTCAGGAGTAGACCTGACTGACCTTCCAATTAACTTTATACGTGATAATCGGGGAATTATACTGCATTGGCTGATAGATGCCTATAAACAGCTGAATGAAAATGATGATTTTTTCAACAATTATTTTGTAAAACTGGCCGGAACAACTAAACTTCAGGAACTTATTGAAGATGGTACTTCATCTGCCGTAATAAGGGCTGACTGGAAAAAAGATCTGCAGAAATTTCAGCAGATCAGGAAGAAATACCTTTTGTACAGGGATTTTGAATAGTACAACGATCCTCACAGTACAACGATCCTCCCGGATCGTTGATTTTTCAAGTGTTGCAAACGAACCGGAGCTTCGTTTTACATCGGTTCTTATCAAATAATGGACTTAATTGCAGAAACTAAGTAGAGTTTGTTCATAAAATCGAGAATATCATTTTGTTTGAATATCGATTAACGATCAACGATTTTAAATTTCTGATTTTCAGTTACTTCGCAAATCGTTCACCCCGTGAAATAAATCGAAGATTTAGCTTTGCTATTTCACAGGGTAAATCAGTGTTCCTTGCCTGTCCCGTAGCGAAGCATAACGGGATTCATAATTCAAATTGAGTTTAATTTATGGACAGAGACTATTTACTCTCAAATGTTGTACCTTTCTATAGCTAATATCATCTATAACAAAAAAAGCTGAGTGATATAAATTGCTACGGAACAACTTGTTGTCCTGCCTGACTATTTTTATAGTGAAAAAACTATAAAAATAGTTGGATAACTAAAAATATAGTTGTATGTTTGCCCTATGAAAACATTAACAAAAGCCGAGGAGCAACTAATGCACATTCTCTGGGAGTTGGAAACTGCACTGGTTCGGGATATTCTTGAGAAACTTCCCGACCCTAAGCCTGCATACAATACCGTTTCAACTGTTATACGGGTGTTGGAAAAAAAGGGGTTTGTTAACCATAAGTCTTATGGTACTACTCATGAATACTTTCCTCTTATTACTAAAAAAGAATATACGAAATTTTATTTTAGTGAGTTCATGGAGAAATATTTTAACAATTCATTTTCACAACTGGCTTCATTTTTCACTAAAGAAAATAAGATCACCATGAAAGAGCTTGATGAAATGATGAATGAGGTCAGGCAGGAAATAAATGAAAAGGAGGAAGGGTCATGAGTTCTTTTATAACCTATTTTTTACAAACTGTAATCGCGCTAAGTGTATTTTATATTTTGTACTGGCTTCTTTTGCGAAAGGAGACCTTTTTTAGATTTAACCGTTACTATTTTCTTGTAAGTGTGATAATAGCACTGTTCATACCTGTTTTGGATGTGGGCAATATGCCT
>JAUWMO010000094.1 GCA_030613125.1 Bacteroidota bacterium
CGTGATCTTAAATTTATGTGGCACTGGAAACCTTATAAATATGATGAATCTCAAAATCTGTATGACCTTCATGCAATAAAAGTTACACCACGTGACGGAAGGGCACCCCTGCGTGGTGAGGTTATAACTGCGGCCAGGGAAGAATTTAGCCAGACAACAGGTGATGCTAAGGTGACAATGAATATGAATACTGAAGGTTCAAAGGTTTGGGCAAGGATGACCAGGGAGAATATTGGACGTTTTATTGCAATAGTGCTCGATGGTTATGTCCGGTCAGCACCGGGTGTTAGCAATGAAATTAAGGGAGGAAGTTCAGAAATTACCGGCGATTTTACAATTACCGAGGCTCAGGACCTGGCTAATATTCTTAAATCCGGTAAGCTTCCGGCCCCTGCCAAGATCATTCAGGAAACTGTGGTAGGGCCAAGCCTGGGTCAGGAAGCCATTCAATCGGGATTAAATTCATTTTTAATTGCCTTTATGATTGTGTTGCTTTATATGGTCTTTTATTACAGTTACCGGGGCGGTTTTGTGGCTGATATTGCCCTTATAGTAAATATGTTTTTCCTGATGGGAGTACTGGCATCTCTCGGTGCAGTTCTAACGCTTCCGGGTATTGCCGGTATTGTACTTACAATAGGTATATCGGTTGATGCCAATGTACTTATTTATGAAAGGATTAAGGAAGAGCTAAGATCAGGAAAAGGCATTAAGCTTGCTATTAAGGATGGGTATAAAAACGCCTATTCAGCTATTATCGATGCCAATGTGACTACATTATTAACCGGTGCAGTTTTGTTCTTTTTCGGAACCGGTCCGATTAAGGGTTTTGCTACAACTCTGGTTATTGGGATCTTTACTTCACTTTTCTCTGCCATTTTTATCTCACGGCTTATCTTTGAAAAACTCCTTGATAAAAATGCAAAGCTCACATTTGCTACTAGTGTTACTGAAAACATATTTAAAAATGTAAATATTAATTTCCTCCAAAAGAGGAAGATTTTCTATGTTATTTCAGGAATTGTAATTCTGATTGGGATTGTTTCATTATTTACCCGCGGATTGAATTCGAGTGTTGATTTTACCGGCGGGAGGACTATGATAGTCCGTTTTCCTGAAGTACAATCCACTGTAGATATCCAAAATCTTTTAAAAGGTGTATTCGAAGAAGCTCCTGAGGTGAAAGTATTTGGTGATGACAGGCAAATGAAAATAACAACCCAGTTTATGATTGATGATCCTGAATCTGATGATTTAGTGGAAGACAAGTTGTACGAAGGGCTTAAACCTATACTTAGGGATGATGTTAGCAAGGAAGAGTTTCTGTCTGATTACAGGATGAGCTCACTTACAGTTGGTCCAACCATTGCTGATGATATTAAGGTGCGTGCTGTTTGGGTTATTCTTTTATCATTGTTTTTCATGTTTATCTATATAGTGATCAGGTTCCGTAACTGGCAGTTTGGCATGGGAGCCGTTGTTGCCCTTTTGCATGATACACTTATTGTTTTGGGAATTTTTTCATTGTTTTATGGTATATTGCCTTTTTCTCTCGAAATTGATCAGGCATTTATTGCTGCCATCCTCACAGTTATGGGTTACTCGGTGAATGATACGGTAGTTGTATTTGACCGGATCAGGGAATATGTCGGACTGTATAGAAAGCGTGAACGTTCAGAGATTTTAAATATAGCCCTGAATAGCACATTAAGCAGGACACTTAGCACATCATTGAGTACATTCGTAGTTTTGTTGACTATCTTTATCTTTGGTGGTGAAGTGATCCGGGGGTTTACATTTGCATTGATGGTTGGGATTGTTGTGGGAACATATTCATCTCTGTTTGTTGCAACTCCCGTGGTATATGATACAATACGTAAATCGGAGACCACACGTGTATTAAAAGCAAAGCGAAGAGGATAAAAATTGAAATGATATTAAAAAAACCCTGTGGCAGTTCATACACAGGGTTTTTTTTATTCAAAACTTAATATCATATTTATTTATGTAATTAGTTTTGCATGAAGGTCTCAACTTTATTAAATTCGCAATGAATATTTTTTTCATATTATATTAAATCAACTGAAAAGTTTATTGAATATTTTTAGAATGAACAATCTTTTATTTATAAGCGGAGGTGAGATTTTTATTATTATGGTTGTGGTTTTGCTATTATTCGGAGCAAATAAAATACCTGAGATCGCACGGGGTCTGGGTAAAGGAATGAGAGAATTCAGGAAAGCCACCGATGATATAAAGCGGGAAATCAATGAGAGTTCAAGCGATATTGTTGAAGATATTGACGACATGAAAGATACTTTTAAGGATATAAAATAGCCCGCTAAAATTTTAAACTATACCTTTAAGCTTTTGTAATATATCTAACTTAAGTATTCAATTTGGAATTAAAATACTTTCCTGAACTCATTGGTGGTTTTGCCCTGTTACTTATGAGTGGGCATTTTTTGGTAAAGGGTGGAGTATGCCTTGCCAAAAGATTTAAAATTTCCACTATGGTTGTTGGATTAACTATTGTATCCCTGGGAACTTCTGCGCCGGAACTTTTTGTAAGCTTAAGTGCTGCTTTAAAAGAGCATGATGATATAGCAATTGGAAGTGTTGTTGGATCAAATGTTTCAAATATTGGTCTTGTTCTTGCTCTGACTGCATTAATTGTGCCAATAGCTGTTAGATCAAGGTCAGTTAAGTATGATTGGCCTGTTATGATGATTTCCGGGTTTTTGCTGTTAATTTTTGGATTGGACGGAAAACTGAATCGTCTTGAGGGACTTATCTTTTTTATAAGTCTGATCACTTTTGTTGTAATATCTGTACTGCTGTCAAGAAAAGCAAATTTGAAATCTCATATAGTTCCTCAGAATTATAAACTGTCATTATTGACAGCTATATTAATCGTTGTGGCATCTTCAGCCGGACTGGCATTTGGTGCAGATATGCTGGTTGATGGAGCAAGTGAATTGGCGGAAAATTTCAATATTAGTGAAAGGGCAATTTCTATTTCGATGATCGCAGTTGGAACAAGTATTCCAGAGTTAGCAACATCGGTTATTGCAGCTTTCAGGAAAGAACCTGATATTTCTATTGGGAATATTATTGGATCAAATATTTTCAACACCTTTGGTATTCTGGGTATTACAAGCCTGGTTCAACCCCTCAAAGTAAGTAAGCAGATATTGGATTTTGACTTGTGGTGGATGTTAGGTTTTTTTGTGCTTCTTTTTATTTTTATGTTACCTTTAAAAGGAGGCATAATTCACCGGTATAAGGGATTAATTTTCCTGCTTTTATACGGGATGTTTATTTATTTTGTCTTTGCCTCTTAAATGAACAGAACATTGATCGTAGCAAAAAACATTACTAAGTCGTTTGGTGATCTTCAGGTACTTAAAGGAATTAATATGGAGATCAGGGAAGGTGAAATTGTGTGTATAATTGGGGCCAGTGGTGCCGGAAAAACCACTTTTCTTCAGATCCTGGGCACACTTGACAGACCTGATAAGGGAGAGATCATATATAGAAAAATAAATACCCTGGGCCTGAAAGAAAAGCAACTTTCGAAGTTCCGGAATCAAAATATTGGTTTTGTATTTCAGTTTCACCATTTATTGCCTGAATTTACAGCATTGGAAAATGTATGCATGCCTGCTTTCATTGCCAAATCGCCCCGATCTAAAGCAGAAAAAAAAGCAAAAGAAATTTTGCACTTCCTGAACCTGGATGACCGCCTGGACCATAAACCTTCTGAACTATCTGGTGGTGAACAACAAAGAGTGGCAGTGGCCAGGGCTTTAATAAACGGTCCTGAAGTAATCCTGGCTGATGAACCATCGGGAAACCTGGACAGTAAGCACAAAAGTGAACTTCATGGATTATTACAGTCTTTAAGAGATCAATTTAATCAAACCATTGTAATTGTGTCCCATGATAAAGATCTGGAAAAAATTTCTGACCGGGTCCTTACCATGAAGGATGGAATAATTATTCAGGAGTCGAAATAATGCAATCTGCACTTGACTTTTTTGAGATCAGGGATTTTCTCGAAGAAAAATACTCCTATTATAACCGGCAAGAATTTATCAAGTCAGACCCAATTCAAATCCCTCATCAATTTACTGATGAGCGGGATATAGAGATTTCATCATTCCTTACAGCATCAATTGCCTGGGGCCGGAGGGTTATGATAATCAGGAAAGCGTATGAGCTGATACAAATGATGGATAACAAGCCTGCTGAGTTCCTGACAAATGCCAGTCTTTCTGATCTCCGAAAATTTAATGGTTTTCAATACAGGACCTTCCTTGGTGTAGACACATATTATTTTCTAAAATCTTTACAAAATATTTATAATAACTACGGAGGACTTAAGGAGGTTTTCGAATCAGCTTATTCAGAAACAGGAAGTATTAAGTTAACTTTAATTCAATTCCGAAAGCTTTTTTTTAGTCTGGATCATTACGAAAGGACTCGTAAGCATGTTCCTGATCCGGAAAAGAGTGCGGCAGCCAAACGATTAAATATGTTCCTCCGGTGGATGGTTAGGAAGGACGATAGACATGTTGATTTTGGAATATGGAAAAGAATTCCGGCCTCAAACCTGTTGATCCCGCTTGATATTCATACAGGAAATGTAGCAAGAAAATTGGGACTGTTGAGTAGAAAACAGAATGACTGGAAAGCTGTAGAAGAACTTACATCCAGACTCAGACAGTTCGATACTGAAGATCCGTCAAAATATGATTTTGCTTTGTTTGGATTGGGTGTTTTTGAAGGTTTTTGAGACAATAGGTTCATTTTTCGCCAACTAATATTGGATTAATTCCGGGTGTCCTATTGCGAAACTCACGAAGGCATTTCTTATAAATAAACTGTTGAAAATAACCAGGGTGTCCCATTGCGCAAAACAGGAAAGATTTGAAAACGGACACCACTATATATCCTACTTTTCCTTCTGTTCAAGTTCTTCTGAAACAATCTCCCATTCATTAATCAGCTGGCTAAGTTTATGTTTAAGTTTATTGTAATTCGCATAAAAATTGTTTTCCTCACCTGATGGAGGGATATTTTCTGAATTAGCAAGAACTTCATCCTTTTCTCTGATAAGGATTTCAAGATTCTCAATTTCGTTTTCCAGTTTTTTTATTTTATTCCTGAGTTTTCTCAATTCCCGTTCCTGGTTTTTCCGGTCGAGATATTGTTTTTTCCTTTCTGAATCCCCTTTTTTCTCAGTTTGGCTGATTTTGAAATTTATTTCAAGATCCTGCAGGGTGCCTATTTGACGTTTTTCAAGGAAATCAAAAATGCCACCCATATATTCTTTTACTTTCTTATTTGCGAATTCATAAACTTTATCAGTCAGCCCGTCCATAAAGTACCTGTCATGTGAAACAATGATCAGTGTTCCATTATAATTTATCAGGGCATTTTTCAAAATATCTTTTGACTTCAGGTCGAGATGGTTTGTAGGCTCATCAAGGACCAAAAGGGAAACTGGCTTCAGTAAGAGTTTGATAAGTGATAATCGTGATCGTTCACCACCTGACAGCACTTTCACTTTTTTGTCAATATCGTCATTTCCAAAAAGAAATGCGCCTAGCAAACCCCTTATCCGTGTCCTTATATCACCTGTGGCAATATCATCAATAGTTTGTAAAACAGTCTTGTTCTCGTCAAGGAGTTCATCCTGGTTTTGTGCATAATATCCAATGCTGACATTGTAACCAATTTTACATAAACCCTCATGGTCAAGGTCTCTAACAATGATCCTTGCAAGTGTTGTTTTTCCCTCTCCATTACGGCCAACAAATGATACCTTTTCACCCCTTTCGATAATTAGATTAACATCTTTGATGATACTTTTTTCCCCGTAACTTTTGTTTAAATCCGATAGCTCTACAACCAGGTCTCCCGCCCTTGGCGCAGGAGGGAATTCAAAGTGAATGTCATGTTCAGTTTCTTCTACCTCAATCCTTTCAAGCTTTTCCAATTGCTTTATTCTCGATTGTACCTGAACAGCTTTTGTTGCTTTATAACGGAATCTTTCAATGAATTCCTCGGTTTTTTCAATCATTTTTTGTTGGTTCCTGTACGCTGCCAATAACTGCTCTCTTCTTTCTTCCCTTAGTTTAACAAACTTTGAATAGGGTACATTATAGTCGTATAGCTTTCCAAGATAAATCTCAATTGTACGGGTAGTAATCCTGTCGAGAAATAAACGGTCATGTGATATAAGTAAAACTGATCCTTCGTAATTTTTTAACAGATTTTCAAGCCAGAGAATGGATTCAATATCAAGATGATTGGTGGGCTCATCTAACAACAGAATATCAGGTTTGCGTAAAAGGATCCTGGCAAGCTCTATTCTCATTCTCCATCCACCACTGAAGACAGATGTAGGTTTATTTAACTCATTATGGAGGAATCCAAGCCCGAGTAATGTGCGCTCAACTTCCACCCTAATGGTACCTCCTCCAAGTAACCGGAACCTTTCATTTGCATCGGAAATATCATGGAGCAGTTTTATATATTCTTTTGATTCGAAATCATTCCTGCCTGAAAGCTCTTTGTTTAGAACCTCTATTTTTTTTTCAACAGTAAGAACCTCCTCAAATGCTGTCAAAGCCTCTTCAAATACAGTCAGGTTGTCCTTTATTATCATTTTTTGAGGCAGGTAACCAATAGTCTGATCCCTGGGAACCACAACCTTACCATCTTCCGGAGATTCAATTCCTGTAATAAGCTTGAGTAGAGTTGATTTACCAGCACCATTTTTTCCCACGAGTGCGACTTTTTCCTTATCGTTAATCATTAATGATACACTTTTGAATAAATCAAATCCCCCAAATCGTACTGATATGTTATCTAATGCAATCATCCTGAAATTTTGAGTCTCAAAGATAAATAAATTAGATGGTTTCAGGTTGTTTTGCCATAGGCCTGCCCGAATGCCCGCCTGACCAATCATTCGGGCAGGACTTCGTTCAGGCGGGCATCCCTTCGGGACATGTGATTTCATAAAGATATCCTGATAAACGTAGCTAATAACCTTCAATTATATTATCTATATATTTGCAAAAAAATTGAATCCGTGGGAAGAAAAAGAAAAAAACTGCCGCTATTGGAAAAAATAGAAGTGGTGGATATTGGGTCAGAAGGTAAAGCCCTTGCCAGAAGGTCCAAAGGACTCCTTTTGGAGGATGATATGGTGGTTTTTGTAACGAATGCTGTTCCGGGAGATATTGTAGATGTTCAGATAACCAGGAAGAGGAAAAATTATATGGAAGGCTACACAGTGAAATTCCATAAATATTCTGATGAAAGGGAGGAAGCTTTTTGTGAACATTTTGGGATTTGTGGGGGTTGTAAATGGCAGAGTTTACCTTACCGGAAGCAATTATACTATAAACAAAAGCAGGTTTCTGACCAGCTTCTCAGAATAGGTAATATATCAGATGATGAAGCTGCAACAATGCGTCCTATCCTGGCCTCTCCTGAGATAGTTCACTACAGGAATAAACTTGAATTTACTTTTTCTGATAACAAATGGCTGACAAGGGAGGAACTCGATTCAGGAGAGGAGTTTAAAAACCGGAATGCTCTTGGCTTCCATATTCCAAAAATGTTTGATAAGGTTCTGGATATTAATAATTGTTACCTGCAGCCTGACCCGTCAAACCATATCAGGGCCTGGGTGAAAAAATATTCCAGTGAACACCATCTTGATTATTTCAATCTGCGTCAGCATAAAGGGTTACTGCGTAACCTGATTATTCGTACTGCCAATACAGGTGAGGTAATGGTAATTATTTCATTTTATGATGATAAACAAGAGGCAAGAGAAAAAATACTGTCTTCTCTTATTGGCCGGTTCCCTCAAATCACATCCCTGTTTTATGTAATCAACAAGAAGGCCAATGATACCATTCTTGATCAGAAGGTAGTGTTATATCATGGAAGAGAGTTCATCATTGAAAAAATGGAAGATCTTGAGTTTAAAGTGGGACCTAAATCTTTTTTTCAAACTAATTCAGGTCAGACATATAACCTTTATAAAGTCGTCAGGGAGTTTGCTGACCTGCAGGGGCATGAGATAGTTTACGATTTTTATACAGGCACAGGGACCATCGCATTATTTTTAGCACGAGATGCGGGGAAGGTAATTGGGATTGAGTCGGTACCGGAAGCGATTGAAGATGCCAGAGAGAACTCTCAAAGCAATGAGATCGAAAATACCCAATTTATTTCCGGTGATATAAAAGATGTTTTCACTTTGGATTTGATAAAAAAGTACGGTCATCCTGATATTGTAATCATGGACCCGCCGCGGATAGGTTTACATAAAAATGTGATTCAGATCCTCAGTGAGGTAAAACCTGATAAAATTGTATACGTGAGCTGCAATCCGGCGACCCAGGCAAGAGATATTCAACATCTTTCTGATATATACTCGGTAAAGAAAATTCAGCCTGTGGATATGTTCCCGCATACCCATCATGTTGAAAATGTGATTTTTATGGAAATTAAATAATTTTAGTCAGTCAGACTGGCGAATGGTAGAAAAATATGATTCCCAGGTGGTAATACTTAGTATTTATAATCAGGGAATATTTTTTTAAAATCAATCCAATACTCTTTAACAGATAGCTTCATATCCTTATGCAGTATCAGTATACCCACCAAATTTGGAATAGCCATCACAACAATTGTAATGTAAGATAATGACCATATGACTGTTGTGTCAATGAAAGAGGCGAAGAAGAAAACAATAATATAGAAAAGCCGGTAGTGGATTACATATTTAGCTCCAATGAGATATGTAATTGCCCTGTCTCCATAATACGACCATGAAATTGCAGTTGAGAAAGCAAATAAAAGCAATCCGATAGAAACAATATATTGCCCCCAATCGCCTAAAAAACTACGTTTGAATGCCACAGTCGTGAGAGGGGCACTGTGCATTAGAGATTTCCCTTTTATAATAATTTTTTCACTGTCCTGACCTGGTCCTGAAAAAACCGACCACCAGGGCTTTTTTTCCTCATCTTCATTTTTAATAAGTTTTCCGTTCTGTATATTAAGCAGGCCGGTATAAGCTTTATTATTTCTATAAATTATAACATCCTCTGCCACTGAACGTGCATTAATAAGGGTTATTTCATCAGTTATTTTACCATTGTTGATTTCAAGTGTGCCTGTAAATAGCGGTAAGGATTCCTTGTCAAATAGATGATTGTATAATTTATTACGGTCAGATTCATATTTGTCATCAAATGTTCCCTCAAGAAAAACCATATCAGTATTTTGAAACTGATTCTCAATTTTTTCATTCCATACACCTGAAGATAAAAGAACAAGTCCGGTAAGTGTACAGATTACAATAGTATCAATAAATGGCTCAAGTATGGCCACCATTCCTTCAGAAACAGGTTCATGTGCCTTGGCGGCGGCGTGTGCAATAGGAGCAGAGCCTTGTCCGGCCTCATTTGAGAAAAGCCCTCTGTTTGCACCTCTGTTAAATACAAAAGCAAACCCTGCACCAAGAAATCCACCTATTGCTGCCTGTCCTGTGAAAGCATGTTGAAATATAGAGGCAAATGAAGGGAGGATATTATCATAATTTGTGCCTATTACAAAGAATGCACCTATAAAATATAATATTGCCATTCCCGGGACAAGTCGGGAAGTTACTTTGGCAATTCTTTTAATACCACCAATGATAACAAGGGCAAGAAGAACTGCCAGAACAAAACCGGTAATAATATGTTTCAGACCAAAAGTTTCAAAAATTGAGTTAGAAATACTGTTTATCTGCGGGAGACTCCCGGTGCCAAAAGAAGAGAGAATAGTTGCTATGGCAAAAAAGCCGCCAATCCATTTGCCGGTCTGAATTATTTTATTGTTTTTTAATTTAATATTCAGCCGTTTCTTCATATAATACATGGGGCCACCCGAGATTGAACCATCGGGTAATACATCCCTGTATTTATGTGAAATAGTTACTTCTACAAATTTGGTGGTCATGCCAAAAAAGGCAGTTGCCAGCATCCAGAATAAAGCGGCGGGTCCACCCAGATGAATTGCCAGAGCTACTCCGGCAATATTTCCTGTTCCAACGGTTCCTGACAGAGCGGTTGTCAAAGCCTGGAAGTGGGAAGTGTCACCAACATCACTCTTCTTATCGAATTTTCCTTTAATTATTCTGAGGGCATGATTAAAGTATCGAAACTGTGGAAAACCCAAATAGACAGTAAAAAATATACCGGTACCCAATAAAAGGAATACAAACCAGACATGCCCGCCCAGGTATCCATCCAGAGTTGTCAGGAACTCGTTGATCTTCTGGATCATAAATTTTTGTTTTTTCAATTAAAAAAACAAATGTAGCAATTCTGATAAAACTAAAAGAAAAAGAGTTTCCGAAACCGGAAACTCTTAACCCCTAAATTTTATCCCAACGGAATAAAATAAAAAACCAATTAATCCATCAAAAACTGGCCTTTTTATTATTTAACCCTGATAAAGAAAATTACAAGTATTGTGCCATAGTTTGTAACATGCAGATAAGCAACGA
>JAUWMO010000348.1 GCA_030613125.1 Bacteroidota bacterium
ATAACTCTGTCTTGGTATACTTTCCTGATTCAATCTCTGAAAGAACTTTTAGCTTAAAACTTTCACTGTACTTCTTAATTGTCCTGTTGTCTTTTAACATATTTACTAGGTATTGTGTAGACATTTTTCAGGACGGGACAACTTACTACTTACTACTTACTTCCTACTTCTTACTTCCTCACCCTCTCGCGATCTTAACAAACACTTCATCCATATTAGCGGCCTGATACTTTAGTTTTAAATTTTCAGGCGTATCCAGTGTAACTATTTTTCCTTCATCCATAATACTAACACGGCTGCAATATTCTGCTTCATCCATATAATGAGTTGTAACAAAAACCGTCATTCCACTATCTGAAACTTCATAGATCAGGTCCCAGAATTGCCTCCTGGTATTCGGGTCAACACCCCCGGTTGGCTCATCAAGAAATACAATTTGCGGATCATGGAGCATAGCTACTGAAAAAGCGAGTTTTTGTTTCCATCCCAAGGGAATATCTGCAATTAACCTGTATTTTTCTTTTTCAAAACCTAACTTTTCAATTAGCAAATTGCTTTTCGTTTTAATCGTCTTTTTATCTAAACCATATATACCACCATAAAACCTGATGTTTTCAACTACAGTCAGATCTTCATACAAAGTAAAATTCTGGCTCATATATCCAATATTCCTTTTCACCTGTTCAGTCTGATTGTACACATTATATCCGGCAACACTTACCTCTCCTGATGTTGGGTACGATAATCCGCATAAAATCTTAATAGCTGTAGTTTTACCGGCTCCATTTGCACCAAGAAATCCGAATATTTCACCCTTGTAAACATCAAAATCAAGATGATCATTAGCCACAAAGTCGCCAAACTTTTTTGTCAATCCTCTCACCTTTATAACCAAATCTTTATTCATAAAAAATGTAAAAAATCAATAATAATGATTTCATGATTCTCTCATATATTCAAGAAAACTATCCTCAATACCCGGTTCAATCTTTTCTATTATGATCTCTTCATGTCCTTTTTCTTCAAGATACATCGTTAACCGCTCATGGTCAATGCTTTTACTTCTTTCTGTATAATGGATTTCATGACCAAATAATAAGGAAGTATGCGTGCCATGGTAGGACTTAAGATCGAGTACCAGCTTATATATATCTTTTGCCCTCAATGCAAACAGTTCCCGCGGGTAGTCATTGATTATCCCTTGCGGTGTATTAACTGTCATAATTTGACCTTCCTGTAAGAATGCCACCCTGTCGCATAGTTGTGCCTCATCCATATACGGAGTTGAGACCAGAATGGTAATGCCCTCATTCTGAATCCTTTTCAACATTTCCCAAAACTCTTTTCTCGACACTGCATCTACCCCGGTTGTTGGTTCATCCAACACTAATATCTCGGGCCGGTGGATCAAAGCACAGGAGAGAGCAAGTTTTTGTTTCATTCCACCGGAAAGTTTACCGGCAAGTCTGTTCCTGAACGGTTCTATATGTGAGTATATATCACGAACCAGATCATAATTCTCTTCTACAGTAGTTCCAAATACAGTTGCATAAAACCTTAAATTCTCCTCCACACTAAGGTCATGATACAGAGAAAACCGCCCCGGCATATAACCAATAATTTTCCGGATTGATCTATAATCTTCAACAGTATCATATCCATTCACAATTATAGTCCCATCATCAGGGACTAACAAAGATGTAACTAACCTGAACAGGGTTGTTTTTCCTGCCCCATCCGGACCAATAACACCAAAAAGTTCACCTTTATCAACCTGAATATTCACAGCATCAAGAGCAAAATGGCCTCCGTATTTTTTGGTTATGTTTAGTATTTTGATCATAGTGAACTGGTGAATGATTTGAAATATGAATTTTGATTGATGAATTTATAATTAGTGGAACTGTTGCTAAAGCATAATTCTGATTTATTTCTTTTTTTCATTAATCGCAGCTTCGCTGCTCCACGCCAGGTCGGGAGTTTTCGCGCTTCTCAGCGCTCAAACGTTCATCTTTCATCTTTCACACTTCCAAATACGGCTTCTCCTGGCATGCCAATCTTTAAATATCCATCATTTTTAACTCTGATCTTTACCGCATAAACAAGCTTCACACGTTCTTCTTTTGTTTGAATGATTTTAGGTGTAAATTCAGCCTGGGATGAGATCCAGCTTACTTTACCATGAAGTTCTCTATTCTCCTTTGTATTTTTATCGAACAGTACTCTTACTTCATTTCCCAATTTTATCTCAGATAACATAACTGCATCTATATATACCCTGAGTTCCATAAAACTTAAGTCAGCAATTTTATACATAGGTTTCCCTGCTACAACCATCTCATGTAACTCAACATATTTCTCCAGAACTGTTCCGGTAACCTGGTTTTTAATATAACAACGGTCCAGTTTATCCTTAACCTGGAGCATTTTCTGATCCAGGACTGCAGCCTCACTTTTAACCGACTGTTTTTGCACTGGAATACTCCTTATCCGACTATTCAGGACATTCAGCCGCCCGTTAAGGTCATCAACTGTTTGACTGGTTGCAGCCCCATCATTAAAAAGATTTTCAGCCCGTTGTATTTCAACCTTAAGTGATTTCCGTTGTTCTTTCAAAGTTTCCGTCTGAGCATCCAGATTCTGTAACTTGCTGTAAACAGCTAATTGTTGTGCCTCAATTTCATTCTTACTAAAGAAATAAGGTAAGGTATCAACAATGGCAACAAGTTTTCCGCTATCTGGTTTTTCACCTTCTTCTATATCAAGATATAAAAGCTTGCCTGAAACATCTGACGAGATAAATACCGTTGTTGCCTCAAAATTTCCATATGCATCAGAAAGATCATTACCGTTCTGGCAGGAAGCTGCTATAAAAATTAAGATAAACAGCCATAATCCATTTTTTTTATTATTCTTGTTTTTCATTTTCTTTTGTTTTGGTTTGGCAGGATGAGGGTTTCATCACCAATTGAATTTCCTTTTAATGTTAAATAATAAAATTTTGTCTGCAATAACTGGAGCCGGTGAAGATTATGCATTACCTGGGAAACCAGATAATTGTTAAAGTCTCTTACATAATCTGCCGATTGGATAACTCCATTTTCAAGTTTAGATGTGGAAGTTTTTATTATATTCTTACGTAATTCAATAATTTCCTGATCTTTCTGAAGGACCTCCCCCATTTTTACCACATCTTCCCTTGCTTTCTTAAGTCCAACATTAAGATTATGATCGAAGGTTTCTTTCTGGTGTTCAACACGAGCCTGTTGCAAGCTTAATATCTTTTTCTCACGTTTTGCATTATTCCAATCCCAGAAGTTCCAATTCAATTTAACACCCAGAATATAATAAGGAGCAAAACCTTCGTTTACCGGGTTTAATCCCGGCTGGCCATATCCGCCCTGGGCAAATCCGAATATCGTTGGTCTGCGTGCTGAAGATATCAGTTGTTTGTTATACTCAAGC
>JAUWMO010000073.1 GCA_030613125.1 Bacteroidota bacterium
ACGAGATCCATTCGAGGATGAAATCAGTAATTGTTCTCAGGAAAGCCTTTGTTTTCTCCTTTTCCATGGCTATAGCCATCATAAACTCTGTGGTGCCCATAAGGAAAGAAGCAATATTCAAAGGTCCCCTGGATATTGCAAAACGAATAGTGTGTCCTGCGTCTTCAATTCTGGTTTGTGTCTTTAACAGGCGGTTGATTATAAAAGGCAATAAACCGTCAGTTTTTACATTTGGTTTTTTAATTTGTCCGGCTTCATCAATATTTTTAATTATTTTGTCGGCATGAGGGAGGTTATTCGCTGCCCAAACCAGTTTAGCCCCAAAGGCAGACGGTTCGGAACACATCCCGTATTCCGACCAGAAACCGGGGAGGAACATTACATCGGGGAAGGTTTTTACAGCTTTCAGGTTGGCCTCAAACCAGATCTCATCATTTGTATAATAATCAATTGTGGAAACGCCGAACCAGCCAGGCAACCAGGGTGAATCAATAATAAATCCGACAGGTGGTACCGGCAGGATTTCCCCGTTTACAATTTTAACTATTGAATTCCATTGAATTCCAGTCATTTTTTATTCTAATTATTTAAACAATCCCGGATCTTCTTTAGTATAGCCTGTATCATCTTTAAGTAATGTTTGTTTAGAAGCTTCCACTGCCAGCCTGTCACATCGTTCGTTTTCAGGAATATCAGCATGCCCTTTGATCCATTTAAACTTTATGTTATGTTTCCGGTAAACCTTAAGAAATCGTTTCCAAAGGTCAGGGTTCTTTTTCTTTTTAAATCCTTTTCGTTCCCAGCCGAATATCCAGCCCTTTTCAACAGCATCGGCAACATATTTCGAGTCGGTATAAACCATAACTTCACTTCCTTCAAACTTTAACTCTTCGAGCCCTTTGATCACAGCAAGAAGCTCCATCCTGTTATTTGTGGTACGTCTGAAACCTTCCGAAAGTTCTTTACGGTGCTTGCCTGACATCAGTACCACACCATATCCTCCCGGTCCGGGATTACCACGGGCTGCGCCATCGGTATATATTATAATCTTACCTGCCATCAGGAAGTTGAATTCCGGTGTTTGAAATAAAAAGAATCATAATAAAGAAAGCAACCAATGTGGCTTTACCCGGTTCAATTTTTCCGTTTTTCCTTTTGATATCAATGATTATGGGAATCGAGCCAAATATATCAATCACGGCAAAAAGTACCATGAAAGCAGCAAATATTTCAATAAAATTAAGGTTCATACCGAAGCAAATTTAAGCGGCAAAGTTAGTCTGAATTAACTAAAGTCATTTCATCAACAAGGTGTTTAGCACCGGCCAACTTATCAATAATAAACAATACGTATCTGATATCTACTGAAATTGTTCTCTGGAGTTCAGGCTCAAAAGCCACATCACCACTCATGGCTTCCCAGTTACCGTCAAAGGCAAGACCAATCAGCTCTCCTTTTCCATTGATAACCGGACTTCCTGAGTTGCCACCTGTTATGTCGTTATTGGTAAGAAAACAAACAGGCAATTTCCCTTCAACTCCATATGGGCCAAAGTCTTTTTTTCTGTACAACTCTTTAAGCTTTTTATCTACAACGAATTCAAAATTACCAGGATCTTCTTTTTCAATCACCCCATCAAGAGTTGTATAATGTTTATAATAAACGGCATCTTTCGGATTATAACCTTCTACAGTTCCGTATGTTAATCTCATGGTAGAGTTTGCATCCGGGTAAAGGACCAGGTCAG
Organism: Bacteroidota bacterium; assembly: GCA_030613125.1. Taxonomy (GTDB): domain Bacteria; phylum Bacteroidota; class Bacteroidia; order Bacteroidales; family VadinHA17; genus JAUWMO01. The sequence goes on from JAUWMO010000073.1 coordinate 1,749, forward strand.
GATCCATTTCTCTTAAACCGGCAATGTATAAACGGTGTCCCTTATCAAAATTGGTGTTAAATTCAGATTGCAAGCCCTTTATTTCCTCATCTTTTGCAAAACTGGATTTTGCTGCAATGTAGGCGGGATCTTTATTCAGTACCTTTATTCCTGGATCGGCCAAAAATTCATTCAATTTATCCTCACTGACAAATACCGATTTATCAAACATCTGCTCCACAAATTTGTCGATGTTGCCTCTGTATTTAGATTGGATGGTTACATAAAAATCGGGTTGGTAAGTTGCCGGTACATTAGCAGCTAACATCTTTAGCATGGCCTCTACAATTTTTTGATCGGTGGATGCATGATAATCTTTGTAGAAACCGGATGCTTCAATTTTGAGACTTTCAACGGCAGCTTGTATCATTTCTTTGTTTCCTACATACAGAGCCAGATCGAGATTCTTGGCATTCTTGGCAAATTCGATGATTTCACTGCCTCTGGTAATACATTCCGAAAGATATTGCAGGGCATGCTTGGTTGCTGCCCGGTTTTCAACAGATTTTTGAATGATCTGAAGTGCTTCTCCGTATTTTTCTTTTCTTTGAGGATCAGCATTTACCCATTCAGTATACTGCTTTTCTGTTTTCTGCTTTTTTTCTTTAACATGCAATCTTTTAAGTCCCTGGCTCTGACCTATTGAAAACTTCCAGCCATTACTTGAACGTGAATATTTTGAAGCATACTGTATCATCACTTTTTCATCAGCAAGCATATCTTCCAGCATTATATCCTGCCGTTTACCTCTGATTTTAATTCTGTTAGGATGTGTTATATCCATAACTTCATCGATACCAAATTAGGTCATATATCTTTGGGTACGGCCAGGGTAACCAAGGATCATGGCAAAATCACCCTTTTTAATACCTTTTACAGAGACCGGCAGGTAATGTCTGGGTTTAAGCGGAATATTTTCCTCTGAATATTCTGCAGGTTTTCCATCGGGTGACATATACACACGAAATACACTGAAGTCACCTGTATGACGGGGCCATTCCCAATTATCGGTGTCACGTCCGAATTTGCCGATAGATGAAGGAGGAGCTCCCACTAATCGTACATCTCTGTATTTTTCAGAAACAAGCAGGTAAGAATTGTTACCGCCAAAAAAAGATTTTACTCTTGCAGTGTAATGATTCCCTTCCCGGGCCTCTTTTTCGATCTCATCAGAAACTTCACGAATTTTTGCAGAGCGCTCCTTTTCACTCATGTCAGCTTTGATCTTTTTATTTATCCTATCTGAGACATCTTCAATACGGACAAGGAATGTAACACTCAGTCCGGGATTTGCTAGTTCTTCTTTTTTTGACATTGCCCAGAATCCATCTTCCAGATAATTATGTTCTGTTGAACTGTGGGCCTGTATCCTTCCGTATCCACAGTGATGGTTAGTAAGTAACAGACCCTGATCAGAAACAATTTCAGCGGTACATCCGCGTCCGAAAATAACAATTGCATCTTTCAGACTGGATTGGTTAATACTGGAAATTTCTTCCGCGGTAAGTTCAAGTCCCAATTCTGTCATTTTTCCCATGTTCATTTTTTCAAGAAGTGGCAGCAGCCACATTCCCTCATCAGCTTTCAGGGACAAATTGAAGGCCAGTACAAAACCTACAAGCATTAGAATAATCTTTTTCATAATTATGTTTTTTATAATATTTAATATGATACGTACGGATTTGATTCGCAAAGATAATTTTTAATTGCAATATTTAAACACCGGTTAGATGTGTTATTAAATCAATTGAAACGATTTCCGGTGAAGAGGTGAAATCCCGGCCTTTAATATTGCTATCCTGTGTTCTATTGTGGGATATCCTTTGTTTTTGGCCCAGTTGTAAACAGGGAATTGTTGATGTACCTCCTTCATATAATCATCCCGGTAGGTTTTAGCAAGAATGGATGCTGCTGCTATTGAAAGGAACCGGCCGTCACCTTTTACAAAGCAAACATGAGGGATCCCGGCGTATGATTTGAAACGGTTACCGTCAATGAGTAAAAGAGTGGGTTTAATTTTAAGATTACTGACTGCTTTATGTATAGCTTTGTATGAAGCCTGCAGGATATTTATTTTATCAATCTCCTCGTTATCAATCAGTGCTACACTCCAGGCCAGGGCTTTTTGTTCAATTTCCGAGCGCAGAACATAACGCATTTTTTCTGATATCTGTTTTGAGTCATTAAGCCAGGGATGAGTATAGAACTTTGGCAGAATAACCGAGGCAGCAAAAACAGGTCCGGCCAGACAACCTCTTCCGGCCTCATCACATCCGGCTTCGGTTTCTTCCTTTTTATAGTAACTCAGCAATTTTTTCCTGGTGATACTAACGGACCGGTTCATTTTTTCTGCTTGAGGGATTTATTAGAGTCAATCGCTTTTTCAACACTTTCCCATAATAATTTTGCAGTTTTGTCCCAACTGAATTTTTCACGCTGTAGTTTCCCCTCATTTATCAATTTTGCTCTCAACGAATTATTTTTTTCAATCTCTATCATACCTGATGCAATTGATTTCACTGAAAATGGATCGACATAATGGGCAGCTTTCCCTCCCACCTCTGGCAGGGAGGTTTTGTTGCCTGCCAAAACAGGAATTTCACATCGAAAACCTTCCAGAATAGGAATACCGAATCCTTCAAAATAGGAAACAAAAATAAGTACTCTGGCAGAAGCCATCACAAGTTTTGCCTGTTCGCGAGGGAGCCTTCCAAGGAAAAGTACGTCATCCTTATATTTCATGTTTGAGTGTGTTTTCCACATGCCACCGGTATTGAACAGCGGATCCCCGATCAGTATTAATTTATGTGGCAGGTTAGTTTGCTTTTTGAAGATATCGAAAGCTTCAAGCATTCTGCACATATTTTTCCGTGGATGGAGAGAACCGATATAGATAAAAAAGTCCACACCATTACTGAACTTCTGCTTGATCTGTTCCTGTTGTGCTTTCGTAATAGGCTGGAATACACTATCTGAGCCATTGTATACAACGTCGATTTTATCAGAATTAAGGTTATAACTATTCACAAGATCGGTTTTTGAATATTCCGATACTGTTGCTATCCGTTTTGCTTTGCCGGCAAATAACGGGAAATAATGCAGGTAATATTTTTCTACCCAGAACGGCAAATTTTCAGAAAGATGAACAAAGTTAATATCGTGGATAACCGGCAGGGATGGGATATTGGTTTTCAGGACAAGATAACCATCCGGTGATAAAAAAAAATCCGGCTTATATTTATTAAGGAAAGGGGCAACCCTGTGCTCAAACCAGAAATACCACAAAAAAGGATGTCGGGCAGGAGGAAGAAGCTTAAAGGGGATTACATTGTCTCCAAAAATAAATTCGTTGTTAAAATCGCGGTCAAACAAAAAATAAAACTGATGTTCAGGATGATTTTGTGTGATCCGTTTAAGTGACTGATAGGTAAACCAACCGATACCTCCCAATTTGCCTTTGATCAGCAAGCGTGTATTAACAGCAATTCGCATTAGAGACAGTAATTTTTATCAATTTTCTGTAATCGTTAAAAAAATATCAAAATCAAACCTGAAAGAGAATCTGAAGCTTTATTACGATTTCTTCAGTAAAATTTTAAATTTGTTGAAAAATAATAATTTTAATTTGAAAAAGAAATTTATCACAAATCTTGCCCTGCTTCTCTTCCTGAATTTATTGATTAAACCGTTCTGGATCTTTGGCATTGACAGAACCGTTCAGAATGTAGTTGGTGCCGGAGAATATGGTTTTTATTTTTCATTGTTTAATTTTTCGCTTCTTCTAAATATTCTACTTGATTTTGGCATTACAAATTTTAACAACAGGGAAATTGCCCGTAATCCCCATATGTTAAGCAAGTCTTTTTCGAATATTGTAGGACTGAAATTTGTACTTGCATTTTTTTATGCGTTTGCAGGGTTGATTATTGCTTTAATAATTGGTTATGATCGACATCAGTTATATTTGTTAGGTTTTCTTGTTCTGAACCAGTTCCTTGCCTCTTTCCTGTTGTATTTAAGATCTAACCTGAGTGGCTTGCAAATGTTCCGGACTGACAGCCTTTTATCAGTACTTGACAGGGGAATCATGATTGGGATTTGCAGCATTTTGCTTTGGACCCGGTTTTTTGATGGTGAGTTTAGGATAGAATGGTTTATCTACGCCCAGACAGTTGCTTATTTTTTCTCTGTTGTTGTTGCTTTTTTCCTTGTTTTATTGAAGGCTGGATTTTTCACATTCAGGTTTGATCTCAAGCTTATTACTTTAATAATACGTAAAAGTTATCCGTTTGCATTGTTAACTATTTTAATGTCGGGTTATTACCGGATCGATTCAGTCATGCTGGAACGAATGTTACCTGAGGGGAATGTTGAGGCCGGTATATATGCCCAGGCATTTCGTATTCTTGATGCCTTTACGATGTTTGCCTTTCTTTTTGCCACTCTGTTGTTTCCTATGTTTTCGAGAATGATTAAAAAAGGAAATCCGGTGCAAAGCCTGACTTTTTTTTCATTTATGCTTTTAATAGTACCAGTACTAATAATTTCTGTTACACTTATTTTTTTCCGGACTGAATTCATGGGCTGGTTATATTATGAACACACTCATGAATCGGCCAGGGTATTGTTAGTGCTAATGGTGGCACATATTTTTATTTCTGCAACATATATTTTCGGGACCCTTCTTACTGCAGGAGGTCATTTGAAAGAACTCAACATTACAGCTGGTGTTGGCCTGGGATTAAATATCATTTTGAATTTGTTGTTTATACCGGGTTATGCCGCGTTAGGTTCCGCTTTTGCCAGTCTGGTAACTCAAATCCTTGTAATGTTTGTCCAGGTGATATTGGTTTTCAGAATTTTCAGGTTTAAATTACCAGTAAATCTGGTTGTCCGGCTGGTAGTTTTTATAATTATATTGTTTGTGCTGGGGTGGGCTTCAACATTATTACATATTTCCTGGTTTGTAAAAGCTGCGGGCATTATAATTTTTTCCGGTATGCTTGCATTAATGACAGGGTTGATCAAAGTCCCGGTTTTAGCTGCGATGTTTACTTTAGAAGAGGAAACTATTTTATCTGAATAAAATTGACAGGAATTCATAGGTTTTAGTATAGATCCCAGGTGAAAAAGATTCTCTTGGGCCTGCAATATTCAAAATGATGATATTATAATCCCTGATCCATGAACTGAAATCTGTCATGGTTGTAATATCAATAATATTCAAATCAAGGACCAGGTTTGGTTTGTTATATTTCCTGCAAACTTTTCGTGTGAAAATTGTGCCGGTATCCATTTCTTTTCCTGCTGTTAAAATAAGTGTTCCGTCAGAATTTTTAACGTTCATTTTAGTTCGTTCTTCTGTATTGACCGATTTTGTTTCCTTCAGGGGATACTTTTGTGGTATGGGTCCATCTTCTGCCCATCTGCCTCTAGGGCACCAGCCACCACATGATATTTTATGCTTTAGTGCCACATCCAGTGCAGCACGGTCAACACCGGTTTGCCCTCCGGAAATGATTATATCCGGAAATTGGATCATGGTTCAGTAGAGGAAACTTCAGCAGGTTTTTGAATGATCTTTTTTACCAACAATATGCTAAAGAACAAACCGGTGATCACACCCAGGTAGTTGAATAACATATCAACGGGATTGAATCTGCGCCCAGGTATGAACAATTGATGTAATTCATCAAAAGTGGCCAGAGAGACACCCAATATTAAAGCAATCCATCCTATCTGCCTGGTAAAATCCTGTCTTATTCTGGTGCGCCAAAAAACAAAGAGAGATATTAAAACACTATATTCAATCCAATGAAAAATATAGTCGACTCGAAGAAAGGTTAGGCCCAAATCAATTTTCGGGTTTGGAAGTTTAGGATAAGATGAAACTGATAACATAAGAATCAGCCATATCCAGAAGAGATATTTATAAAAAGATGGTGTTTTTCGTAAGAATGATATCATTGTGGGACAATTGAAACCTTAAAAGTATGATTTTATTTTGAACCGGAATTGCCAATCAATTGTGTATGACAGTAAAAAACAAGAGCGGGCAGAATAAGAACATAGCTTCGCAAATTCACCCTGTGAAATAAATCAAAGATTTATTGCAAAGCAATATTTCACAGGGTAAATTAGAAAAGCAATATTTGATTGAAATTTAATACTAATTTTGGTTATTCCCAAAGGCTAAGGCTGTATAAATCATTATTCATCTTTTGGAAAGGTCTCTGCCTGGGCTACTGTTTTCCATCCATCTTCAGATTTTTCCAGGACCATTAAAAAAGCATCTTCAATTTCATTTTCAATGATCATACCGTCTTCCTGAACAAATGAGTATTCAATCTTCAATTTTCCGGTCATCCAGGCCATTTTCCCATCGGGTGATAATCGTATCTCAGGTTCAACAAGCTTAATGATCGAATTAAAATCAGTTTTATTGAATTGTTCTCTGAAATTAGCAATATCTTCTTCCTTGCTAAATTTTTGTATTGTGCCATTGTAAATATAAAATGTTGTATCATGGGTTAAAGATTCAAGAAGAGACAGATCTTCTTCCAATGCCGCAGTAATCGTTTTATCAAAATATTTCAAAATATCTGCTTTTTCATTTTCGATATCAACCTTGGGTTGACAGGATGAGAACAGGATAGTCAGGCTAACAACCAGGCAAATAATGAAGTTATATTTTTTCATAGTATTTGATTTTGGTTACAGGGTTTAGAGTTATTGGCATATTTATGTAAGTTACATATGTTATTTGTTAATACCAAAGCAAAAGTGAGAATGATTGTTTTTAATTAATACAAGAACAACGTATTAAAAGCAGTATTTTAATACGTTGATATTTAAAAATATTTCATATATAAATGGTTGTTATAGAATTACATATGATTTTAAAACCTGAACTAGCATAAAGGAATTACTATAAAAATGTACACATATTGCGTAACGCATCTTGCGTAAATAAATTTATGTTTGTATATTTACACAAAAAGCATATATGAATCCATTCCTTCTAAAAGGTTATAAAAACCCTGAATATTTTTGTGACAGGGAAAAAGAGAAAGAAAAGATTATTAGCTCAGTCAGAAACGAGCAAGATATAACGCTATTTGCCATCCGCAGGATTGGAAAATCCGCATTGATTCACCATGTTTTTTATTACCTGAGAAAGGATTTTGATTGTGTTTTTGCAGATATCTGGGGTACCACTTCACTTAATGGGTTTATCAACGAAATCGCAAATGCGGTCATACAGAGCAGCGTGTTTTCAAAAAGAAGTATTAGTAAGAAACTAACTGACTTCATTAAATCAATAGGAGCTTCATTAAGTGTAGGAATTGATGGAAAACCCTCACTTGATATAATGTATCATGATAAAAACCAGGCTTTCAAAAGTCTGGAAGAAGTATTGTATTTTTTAGATAACAATAAGTTACCAGTAATTTTAGCTATTGATGAATTTCAGGAAATTAAAAAGTATAACGATAGTATACCACTAGAGGCTAAATTAAGAACAATAGTTCAAAAATGTCAGAATGTAAGATTTATATTTAGTGGCAGTGAATATCATTTACTCACAGACATATTCTCCAGTTTCAACAAACCGTTTTATCAAACTACACGCATGATGGAGCTGGGAAAAATACCAACTAACGATTACCGGAAATTTATTCTTAACCACTTTAGCATAGGGAATAAGAAAATTGACAACTCGTTAATAGAATATATTTTGAAAATCAGTTATCAACATACTTATTATGTGCAGGCAATATGTAATTATCTGTATGGGCAATCAAAAATGCCCAATTCAATTTCGGAATTCGATGCTATTTATTATGAATACATAGAGGAAAAAAGGGTTTTTTATAGTGAGCTTCCACAACGATTTACAAAACAGCAATTTTCCACAATTAAAGCTTTTGCCCGAATGGGTCAGGTAAAATCCCCAACCTCTGCTGACTTCCTGCAATTGGCTGAGGTAACAGGTGCCAGTAGTATGCAACGGATTATGAAAGCTTTGTTGGATAAACAAGTTATTATAAAAGAAAATGATATCTATCGATTATACGATGTGCTTCTTGAACATTTTTTGAAATACGTTTCATAAGACATGCACAAAATTCAAAACTTCTTTCTCCGGTACTCAATAATGCTAACTTTGTACGAATGGAGCCAACAATTCTGCACATTAAAAACATGGTTTGCAACCGGTGCATTAAGGCTGTGAAGGAGGAACTTACTGGTCTGGGCTACACTATTGAAACCATTGAACTGGGAGAAGTTGTATTAAATAAAGAAGTTAATGATAAAGATATTGAACAAATAAGGCAGGTTTTAACTTATAATGGCTTTGAGCTTATTGATGATAAGAAGAGTTGGATAATAAACAAAATCAAAACCCTGATAATAGAGTACATACATTATGATAAAGAAAAACCGGAATATATAAACTTTTCCGATCTGCTATCACGGGAATTGGGTTACGATTATTCCTACCTGAGTGGTCTTTTTTCTTCTGTTGAAGGCTTAACCATAGAAAAATATTTAATTCTTCAAAAGATTGAAAAAGTAAAGGAATTATTGGTTTATGACGAACTGACTTTAAGTGAAATTGCTTACCGTACGGGTTACAGTAGTGTACAACATCTTTCCCAACAGTTTAAGAAGGTAACCGGACTTACCCCTTCTCACTTTAAACGGATCAAAGAAAAAAAACGTAATCCTTTGGATAAGATATAAATACAAAAAAGATATAAATCTTTTCCAAAATTTTGTAAAACATTTCTTAATAATAAGCCTTTAATTTGTACTATGGTTTAAAGAAGAAATGCTCAGATCTATTAGTCATATTACATTGTTAGTTTTAATTCTGTTGTCAGCAACAGAATTGACAATTAATTTGCACTATTGCCAGGATCACTTATATGATTTTGCGCTGAACGCTCCTGCACATAATTGTTGCGAGACTGGTGAGCATGAGAATCATTGCCATCATTCTTCTGACATGGATATGTCAAATCATTGTGATGATGAAACTATAAAAGTTGGATCAACAGATGAATTTTTTATTTCATCATACTCCTTCGATTTTAGTAATGTCCACACCATTGATTTATTCCTTACAAATGAAATACTATTAGAAAATCAGAGCACAGCAAATGATGCTAAAACCATAGTGCTCAATTACAAGAAACCACCAACACATCAAGAGGTAGTACTTTCTCAGATCCAATCTTTCCTTATCTGAAATCTTTTCCGGGGTTAATTTGCCACATTGTAAAATGTTGTGATGTAGCATCTTCTGCATCATTTATTTTAAAATAGTTGCTCAAAATCCAGCCCCAATTCTCATTTAGTTTATCATTATTTCCACATCTGTAATTAGTCGAATAATACTTAACTGAATTAAGTTATGCTAAACAAAATTATCAGGTTCTTTCTGGAGAACAAATTGGTAACCTTTCTGATGCTGTTCATTTTTATAGCATGGGGAATTGTTACAGCCCCTTTCAACTGGGAAACCGGATTATTCCCCCGTGATCCGGTGCCAGTAGATGCCATACCCGATATTGGTGAAAACCAACAAATCGTATACACGGAATGGCCTGGTCGTTCTCCGCAGGATATAGAAGATCAGATTTCCTATCCTTTAACAACAGCTCTACTCGGTATTCCCGGAGTAAAAACCATTCGAAGCAATTCAATATTCGGAGTATCCAGTATCTATATCATTTTTGAAGAAGATATCGAGTTCTATTGGAGTCGCACCCGGATCCTTGAAAAATTGAATTCTTTACCCTCCGGAACACTCCCGGATGAGGTAACACCGGCACTGGGTCCTGATGCTACTGCTTTGGGCCAAATATACTGGTACACGCTTGAAGGCCGTGATAAGGAAGGCAACCCGGCCGGGGGATGGGACCCACATGAATTAAGGACCATCCAGGATTTCTACGTCAGGTACGCTCTGACATCGGCCAAAGGTATTGCAGAAGTTGCAACAATTGGTGGCTTTGTTAAAGAATACCAGGTAGATATTGATCCCAATGCCATGAGAGCATATGATGTGACAGTTGCCCAGATAATGCAGGCTGTAAAGAAAAGTAATCTTGATATTGGGGCAAGAACTATAGAATTTAACCGAGTCGAATACCTGGTAAGGGCTCTGGGTTATATAAAGTCTCTTG
>JAUWMO010000341.1 GCA_030613125.1 Bacteroidota bacterium
TCACAGATACTAATAATCAACCGCTTGCAGGCTTTTATACATATACTAATGGCCGACCCCTGGATGCCACACGGGCCATCTTGGAATCGATACAAAACCTTGAGAAAAAAAGTGATATTCAATTTTCTGTCAGAGCTTCGGGCACAACTGGGTCAGGGAGAAAATTTATAGGTAAAATAATAGGCGCTGACTTAATCATTGATGAAATTACTACTCATGCAAGAGCAGCCTATGAGCTTAATTCAGAGACTGATACGATTATTGAAATAGGTGGGCAGGATGCGAAGTTTACAGTTATGCGGAATGGTTTGGTAACTTTCTCACAAATGAATACAGTTTGTGCAGCCGGGACCGGTAGTTTCATTGAAGAACAAGCTGACAAACTTGGTGTACCATTAACAGCATACTCTGACAAAGCAGAGGGATCACCGGCACCACTCTCAAGTGATCGTTGCACAGTATTTATGGAGCGTGATATAAACCAGTATTTGAACCGTGGATATGCAGTCAGGGAAATTCTGGCCAGTGTATTGCATTCTGTCCGGGAGAATTATCTGAAAAAGGTGGCTGTAGAATCTGCAATTGGTAATAAGATATGCTTTCAGGGAGCAACTGCTAAAAATAAAGCTCTGGTTGCAGCATTTGAAGAGAAACTGGGCAAAGAGATTTTTGTTTCGCGTTATTGCCATCTTACAGGAGCTTTGGGAACTGCTTTAATACTTAGGGATGAAAATATCTCCTCATCGAAGTTTAAAGGGTACAGCCTTTTTAAGCAGGAAATACCACTTTCTATGGAAAACTGCACTTATTGTAATAACAGATGCAGAATCACCATTGCCGAAGTCAAAGGAAAAAAGGTGGCCTATGGATTTTTATGTGGCAGGGATTACAATACTAAAAAGTTTGTTAATAAAAACAGATCGGGCTTTGACCTTATTAAGGAAAGGGAAAAACTGTTTTCAGTTAAGGAACTTACTTACTCTGAAGAAAAACCAACTGTCGGATTACCTGCCAATCTTCATTTGTATGATGAACTTCCTTTTTGGAAAAAGTTTTTCCGGAATCTAGGCTTTCAAACTCTCTCAAGTGAAAAATTAACCAATCCGGTAAGCGAAGGTAAACGTTTGGCTGGAGCGGAATTTTGTGCTCCGATGCATGCAATGTATGGGCATGTATCATGGCTTGCAGATAAAACTGATCACATTTTTTTACCTGTCCATATTGAAGTTCGTGAAAAAAGAGATGAGAGGGAGGCAAATTATTGTTACTATACGCAATATAGTCCAACGGTTGTATCTCTTATAAATGATGAGATTAAGGAAAAATGCTGGATACCATTCTTGAATTATTCCCGCGGAGAAGATCATGTAATCAGGGAACTATATAAAGAATTAAAATTAAAATTTCCCGGTAAAATAAGCCTTCAGCGGATCAGAAAATCTTACAATGAGGCAAAACAGTTTAAAGAAGAGAAGAAAAAAAGCTTGAATGATCTGTATTTGAGTGAATTGGGTAAAGCAACTGACATTTCAGTAGTATTCATAGGCAGGCCATATCTGGTACTTTCTCCTTCATTGAATAAAGGTATCCCGGGAATTTTTTCCGGAATGGGCATTAAGACATTCTATCAGGACATGGTCCCATATGATGAAAAAGACCTTCTCGATATCGATTATCTGCTTCGTGCTTTTCCATGGTATTTCGCATCGAAAGCTCTGGAAGTCTCCAGAATTATTGCCAAAACTGAGAATGTTTATCCTGTTTTTCTTACTGCTTTTAAGTGTGCCCCTGATTCTCTGGTATTAGATTTTTTTAAAAAAATGCTTGATGGGCATAATAAGCCATATCTCATATTGCAAATTGATGAACATGACTCAAATGTTGGGTATGAAACCCGTATTGAAGCCGGTATCAGAGCATTCCGGAATCATGCTAAAACTTCAGGTAAATCCGATTTTGAGGTGGGTCCGGTATTAATTCCACCATTTAGGAAATTACCGAAAGATAAAACCGTACTTTTTCCAAATTGGGATGATGTTACCGGACATTTTTTAGTAGCAAACTTACGAAGGGTAGGTTTTGATGTGAGATTACTGGAGCATGATGATTTGACCATGAGAAAAAGTATGGTTCATAATACCGGCCAGTGCCTGCCAATGAATATAATGGCTCAGGAATATATTGAATACATAATAAAATATAATCTTGATCCTGCAAAGTCAATACTCTGGATGACAGAAACCTATTTAACCTGTAACGTCAGAATGTATCCTTATTTTATCAAGAATATTCTTGATAATTATGGACAGGGTATGGAAAAAGCCAGTGTTTATTCAGGACAACTGGCACATAATGAGATATCTGTGAATACAACTTATTATGCCTATTTTGCCTATATGATTGCCGGCTTATTAAAAAAACTGGGGTGCAGGATAAGGCCGAGAGAAGTAAATCAGGGGGAGACAGACTATGCAATAGATAAGAGTACAGGGATTATTGAGAAGGCTTTCCTGGGATACGGAACCATTGAGGGAGCCCTGGAAAAGATTATTCCTTTATTTTCGGATATTGAGATGCGAAATGAAGAGAGACCACAGGTTGCTATATTTGGAGATTTCTTTGTTCGTGATAATGATGTTATGAATCAAAACCTGGTCCGGACAATAGAAAGATCAGGTGGTGAGGCGTTAATTACACCATATAATGATTATACGAAATTAACTTTTGAAAATATTGTAAGACGCAGGGCTGCAATGGGAAAAAATTTAGAGGTACTGGGCCTTCGTGCTCTTCTTTCAGGATTGAAGTTTTTTGAAAAAAGATATTATAAATTCTTTGAACCCTGGCTGGGAAAACCTGTTGAAATCGATGCAAAAAAAATTGAGAGGAACCTTGAGAAGTTTAACATTAAGCCTTACCATTCGGGGGAGTCCTATGATAATATTCTCAAAATCTTCTATATTCTGGAAAAATATCCTGATGTTTCACTTTTTGTTCAGACAAACCCTGCATTTTGTTGCCCTTCTCTTATTACAGAAGCAATGAAAAAGGAGATTCATAAATTCACAAAAGTGCCAATTATTACAATAACGTATGATGGTACCATTGAGAGTAAAAATGACATCGTGATTCCATATATAAAATCAATAAGGACAAAGAAAACAATGACTAATCAAAATATTATTAATTGAAAAAGATAATTGTTTTAATATTGATTATTATTCCGGTTTATTCTTTTTCTCAAAAAGGATATTGTGATGGATACATCATTGATTATTGCAATGATACAATCTATGGAAGAATAAAGGATAGCCGTCAGCCTTTCAGTGAAAAAAAATTCAATAAAATAAAATTTATTGATAGCAACGGGAAGAGAAATAGATTTTCACCGTATAAAATCAGGGAATATTCAAAATGTGGTTTATATAAATATCGTTCTATAGATCTTGATACAAGATATTTTGCCGAAGTTATTGTAGACGGTCCGGTATCTTTATTAAAAAATTTAACTGTTAATTATGAGTCTTATGGCAACTTTAATAGCGTCTATTATTTACAGAGGAAAGGGTCAATGACCCTGACAAAAGTGAAAATGATGTTTTTTAAAAAATCAATGTCAAATTACTTTAGTGATTACATTGAACTAAGAATATTAATAGAAAACAAAACATTA
>JAUWMO010000043.1 GCA_030613125.1 Bacteroidota bacterium
CATATTCTTTAAAGCCCGGTGAGCCAGGTTTCCGTGACCAACTTCTCTCCTGCTCACACCCCTGTTTGGGCGAGCATCTCCAGTTGAGAATGCAGGAAAATTATAATGTAATACAAATTTTTCAGCTCCCTGAATAAGAACCTCATCGATCTTTTTTTCATCGAGTTTTGTTCCAAGAGTAACCGTTGTAAGTGACTGGGTCTCTCCCCGGGTAAATACAGCAGAGCCATGTGCAGCAGGCAGGTAGTCCACTTCACACCAGATAGGTCTGATCTCATCTATTTTCCGCCCATCGAGCCGTTTCTTTTCATTGAGCACCATGTTCCTTACTGCATCTTTATGAACATCATGAAAATATCTGTCTACCAGAGACTCGTCTACTTCATCCTCTTCAGTAAATTGTGAAAGAAATTCTTCCTTAACAGCATTAAAATCTTCAGAACGTTCATGCCTGGAAGGATTTTGTTTCATTGCCACTTCATAAACTTTATCGTATGTTTCCCGCTTAACTTTCTCTCTTAATTCCTCATCATTCTTCTTATGATCATATTCCCTCTTAACCACTTTCAATTCTTTTGCAAGTTCAATTTGTACATGACACTGTTTCTTGATAGCTTCATGTGCAAATTTGATAGCCTCAAGCATTTCTGCTTCAGAAACCTCTTTCATCTCACCTTCCACCATAAGGATATTATCAATGGTGGCACCAACAATAATATCAATATCAGCATTTTCCAGATCGGAAAATGTAGGATTTACTTTGAATGTACCATTAACCCTTCCAACCCTAACTTCAGATATTGGGCTCTGTAAAGGTACATCAGAAACTGCAATTGCCGCAGATGCGGCTAACCCAGCCAGTGAATCAGGCATAGTATCTTTATCAGCAGATATCAGGTTAATATTTACAAATGTTTCAGCATGGTAATCTTCCGGAAATAATGGTCTAAGTGCCCTGTCAACAAGTCGGGAAATAAGGATCTCATAATCAGAGGGACGAGCCTCCCTTTTCATAAACCCCCCCGGAAATCTTCCTAAAGAAGCATATTTTTCTTTGTAATCAACAGATAATGGCATAAAATCAACATCCTCGCGAGCTTCTTTCGCCGAAACTACTGTTGCAAGTAACATTGTCCTGCCCTGTCTTACTACAACAGAGCCGTCAGCCTGTTTTGCAAGTTTCCCGGTCTCAATAGTTATGGTTCTTCCGTCACCTATATCAATCGTCTTCTTAACTACCTTGTACATTTCAATAAATAATTAAATTTTAATAATACCATTGCCTGTAGTGTATGAAAAAAGGCAATCGGTAAATTGCCTTTTCCTTTATTTCCTTAATTTTAGATCTTTAATAATTGCCCGGTATCTTTCAATATCACGCTTCTTCAGATAATTAAGCAAACTTCTGCGCTTACCGACCAGTTTCAGTAAGGCTCTCTGAGTGCTGTAATCTTTTTTATTTGCAGCAAGATGCTTTGTCAAATGCGCAATCCTGTATGTAAATAAGGCAATCTGACTTTCAGGTGTACCTGTAGCGGTTACAGATTTTCCGTGCTTCTTAAAAATTTCTTTCTTCTTTTCTCCTGTTAAATACATAGTAGCTTTACAATAATTTTTATTAACTCACCTGATTTTTAAAGAACTGCAAAGATAAGTCTTTTTTTAATTTATTCAATAAATACGAAAAATATTTACAAAAGGAAAGTCTTTGTAATATGGTTGTTTAACAATAGCTTTATATCGGTGATGATTGTCTTTCTACCTGTATTTTCAGGCGGTAGAACTGATCATAATTTCTTTAAGTTTACTTATCTGTTCCGGTTTCCCCAAAACAAACAACTGATCATGGGAAGATAATATTACATCAGGTGAGGGATTGAATATGTATTTACCATCCTTTTTAAGGCCAACAATATTTGCTCCGGTAACATTCCTGATACCCAACTCTTTTATAGATTTATCTGCAAAACAGGCAGCCATGTCCTCACATGATAACTCCTCAAGGTTAACATCAGCACTGCTTTGGAGCATGATATATTCAAGAAATTCAACAACATCAGGCTGGACTACAAGTTTAGCCATATGCTGACCTCCAATCCTGTCGGGCATTATTACATTGTTTGCTCCTGCCCTTTTCAGTTTCACATCTGATTTATCCTCTGAAGCCCTGCTGATGATTTTCAGATCAGGATACATTTGACGGGATGTCAGAACTACAAATAAATTGTGTGCAGCGTTTGGAAGGGTAGAAATTAATGCATAGGCTCTCTTTATTTGTGCCACTTCAAGAATTTCTTCATGCGTTGCATCACCCTCAATATACAGATAATCTGTATTGTCTCTGATTTCTTCAATAACCTTACTGTCGTCTTCAATGATGACAAATTTTTTACTGTGATCCTTTAGCTCAATAATCGCTTGCCGCCCATTCCTGCCATATCCACATACGATCACATGGCCTGATAGTTTTTTAATTCTTTTTTTCACTGTATTATCTTTAAAATAGTGCCTGAAAACCCCTTCAACCAGAAATTTGGTAAAAGCAGTTACTACATAAATAAAAATCCCAAAGCTTATAATAATAAGCACTGAAGTAAATATCATCCCGGGATTATCGAGTTGGTGTACCTCCTCAAAGCCAACAGTTGAGATGGTAATTATTGTCATAAAAAAAGCCTCAGTGATTGTAAATCCCTCAAGGAATACAAATCCTATTACACCTAGCAGAATTACTCCACCCAGTAATAATAAGGCAATGATGATATTTTTTATCTTGTTTTCTTTCATGATTCCAATACCAGAATAATTCACAAATGATCTACACCAAAATTCATGATTTATTCAGGTTAAATGTAATAATTCGATTGCCTATTTCGCAATTCAAACATCTTTTCTTGTTGCAATATTTATTTTTCAGTTGAATAAGGGACTGTGAAAAGAAGGCATCTTCAGCTTTAATCCCAGTTTGTTCCCATTTCCTTACAATATTATTTTTCTCTGGCGGAACAGATTCTAAAATTGCGACCGCTTTGTTTTTATATTCTTCTAATCCTTTCACAGATCCGTACATAAATAAAAAAGGAATTACTGTATTGATTAAAATTGAGTGTTGGGCATCCTTTCCAAGGTTTTTATCTTTTGCCGGAGAAACCTTGTTAAACTGGTAATGATCTTTCCAATATGGTGAAAGCTCAATATGAAAAAGTTCCAACAACTCATTCAGGTCTTTAGCATCAATTACCTTTGAAAACATATTTTCTGATTGATAGAGTAAGCTTGCAAACTGAGCAATTCTGATGGTAGGGAAATTCAATGGTCGCATTCTCATGAATTTCCAGAGGTGTGCTTCGATGGGTTTCAGGTTGAATTTTTTTCTAAAAAAATTATATTCCTTTTTAAGCTTTTCGTAATAATCATCGCCAAATAAACTTGTATTAAGCAACCCTGATTGTCCAAACAACAATGCTTCTATCTGTAACAGGTTATCTTTATGTTGAAATAAATATTTCAAAGGCAGAGATCTGGCAAGCCTTTCAAATTGGAGACTGTTAACTTTAAAACCAAAACTTTTTGCCAATCCCTGGTAAAAACTTTCTTCCCAGTCATTTCTATTATTATCCAATAAATTTTTAAAGGCCAATGTCTTTTCCTGCAACCTTTCTACAAGAACTTTGCCCAGCCAGTATTTTATCCTGAAAGAGTCAACTTTCCTTAATTCATCCTGGCAAGCTATCCATTGCTGGTTATGGATCAGATAATTGTATTTGGTATAGTGCTTCTGGTCAATTTTCATTTCGATGGTTGGAATTATCCGTCCATCGGTACCCAAAATTTCCATGTCATTTTCAAGAACTACATGTAGAATTACGTTATCATAAGCCTGGTCAAGATGATGTCTGTGTCGTTTCCAATCAGATGATCTCAAATGTATTTCAACATTTCCTGCCCATATAATTCCCGCGATTTTAATTTGCGCATTGAAAAAATCAGGTCCGGAATGATTGTTCGTTATTCCAGGGTGGATTACCTTAATATTTTCCAGGCCTGAGGTTATCAGGGAACTTTTTCTAAAAAGCTTATTTTTCCAAACAAAATGAAGGAATTCTTCTTTCATTTCAATTAATCCGGTTATATATATTTATGTTATTTCCTATGTACCGATTGCCTGAATAAAAATACTAAAAAGAGGTTTATCAAATATGTTCAATCGTTCCAAATCCCTTTTTTCCAATTTAAAAACTGCTCGATATCGTACGTTTATTGTATCATATCCGAACAATAATTCTAAAAAAAAATAAAACACACAATCAATAACCCTCTGTTATTAAGTATTTTATAGTTTTTAGCACAATATTTGATACATAAAGTACAGAGAAGCTTTGTGAACTCCCCTAAACCGGTCTCAGGAAAGTATTGCTTTCTATATGGCCAAATTCAGTTTAACATTATTAAAAATTAAAAAAGTTATGCACAGTACTGAATTACAGATTGTCAGAAGTGTTTGCAGCCACGAAAACGCTTCAGCTATGCATAACTTTGAATCAAATTTCCATAACTTTTTTTACATATCCAAATTTGTAATTTATATAATTAGATTTTTAAAAAATAAAAAGTATTTTTTTAATAACTTCTCTTATTTTATTAATTAATTTAAATTTTTAGCAGCCATGAAAAAAATGATTAGTTTAACCGTTATGATTGTTGTCATTTGTTTTACAACAATAGCAAAGCCAGTTGCACAAAAAGGCGACACCCAATGTGCTCTCGGAAAGTATAAAGTAGAAAAAGCATCTGATCCCGTTGTGATAGATGATGTTGAATTAGAAACTTTCCTTATTACATATGAAAATTCTGATAAAAAAGTCAAAGTAGCCATCGATAAAGATAAAAAGAACAAGAAATTTCTTGTCTTTTCAGATGGGCCTTCTGTTCAGTACATATGTAATAAATCATATTTTGGAGTGGAGAAACTTGATAAAAAATATAAAAAGAATGGAAATATGGCTAACGATGAATTGCTTGACAGAAGCGCGTATTTTTACCAAAAAATACTTACCCGGTCAGATCCGGATGACCGCGATTGTTTAGGCTTGATTGCAGTTTATTATCCCAGGCTTATAAATGATTACGAAGATTTCTTCGCATCCAAATAATTGATCCTGAAATCCTTAAATGGGGTACCAGCATAGTTCAATTGTGAACCCCCGCCTGAATTTTCAGGT
Source organism: Bacteroidota bacterium (assembly GCA_030613125.1). Taxonomy (GTDB): domain Bacteria; phylum Bacteroidota; class Bacteroidia; order Bacteroidales; family VadinHA17; genus JAUWMO01. The sequence continues at coordinate 5,223 of JAUWMO010000043.1, forward strand.
GGGGGTTTTTAATTCAATGAACTACCCCGCCGTGTCGCCGTAGCTTTCTGTGATCACCGTAGCTTTAGCGAAGGTGATAGCGGTGGCATATCTTTAGCGCAAGCGACAACCTGTCCGACCGCTGGCGTAGCAGCGGAGTATCTCAATGTAATTTCACATATCAAGAGGCGGGGAATATAACCCTCTGCCTGTACTGCCTGCCCGTTCCGTTCAGGCGGGCCGTTTCGGCAGGTAGGAGTTCGTCTAAATAGTTTTAATGCGTCTTCGACTTTTAAAATCATAGACTCACCGATTTAATGTGTTGTGTTTTTCCTGTAATAATTTATCTATAAACAACTGTGAAAAGTAAAACCATGTGAATTGATTAAAAATAACCATTTTGTTCAATATCGTACACGCTTTGTAACATATTCGGACAGTTTTAATGAATTTGAAAATTAATAATTCTTCGTCTAACTAAATGATATTGTTATTTTTATGTCATATGGCATGTTTTATGTACAATTTTTCTTAATATACTGGTCAATTTTATTTATTCTGACATATCTTAACCAGATTTAGAAAAGTGTTGCGTAATAACGTAATAAAAAGTATTATAAACTTAAAACACTAATTATGACATAAAAGAAAAAGCAATCCCTGGTACTAGCACTACCAAGGATTGCCGTTTAACAACTTCTTTTTTCCGGGCGGATAAAAGAAGAGCTTGAGGTAAAAATACAATAATAAAGGGAAAATTCCAATTTTTAAAGTTTATTAGGGGTAATTCACTTTCTCGGTTTTTTCTTAATCTCTTCCTCACTGCTTTTCTTAATAATCTTTCCAAAAAAGAAGAAGTTAAACTGGTGCAGTCTCCATCCGGCTTTTTGCCGGATGGATATTGTACCTCTAAAACTCTTAAGATCACCTATTACAAGTTACAGAACTAATTTGGATTTGTAATAATTCGTTTCAATTACTTAATAACCTAAAAATTTAGCCTATGAAAAAAATTGTGTATTTAATCGGGATTTTTGTGTTTACTGGTTTATTATCAGTACAGGCACAAACCCTTGAAGTTAGTGGTACAGTTACCAGCGCCGAAGACGGAGGTACACTTCCCGGCGTATCAGTGGTTGTAAAAGGCACCACTGTTGGTACAGTAACCAACATCGATGGGGCATATCAGATTTCTGTACCTGTTGACAACCAGGTTCTGGTTTTCAGCTTTGTTGGAATGGTCAAACAGGATGTGGAGATCAATAGCCGTTCAGTAATTAATATTGCATTAGAAACTGAAGTTACCGAACTCTCTGAGGTAGTTATTACTGCTGCCGGTATCAGACGAGAGAAAAAAGCCTTGGGCTATTCAGTAGAAGAAGTGAGTGGAGACCAGGTGCAACAGGTTGCAGAGCCTGATGCTTTAAGAGCACTTCAGGGGAAAGTACCGGGAGTCAATATATCAGGCGCCAGCGGTGCACCGGGAAGTGGCACCCGTATTACTATCAGGGGAAATTCATCCCTGCAAGGTAATAACCAGCCTCTGTTTGTTGTTGACGGTATGCCATTTGACAATAGCAGCAACAGCATGTTCTCCGGGTCAGCAAATGGTTCTGCTTACGGTAGCCGAATAGGGGATCTCGATCCTAATAACATTGAATCTATCACTGTTCTAAAAGGAGCAGCAGCAGCCACATTGTACGGATCAAGAGCAGCCAATGGGGTAGTATTGATATCAACAAAATCAAGAAATGCAACAGCTAGTCAGAAAGGTTTTGAAATTACTTATAACGGATCTTTTGGAATAGAGCAAATTGCTAATCTTCCTGATTATCAAAATACTTATGGAACAGGTACAAATTTTGGCTATCAACAGGCAAATGGTTCCTGGGGAGCTCCTTTTATTGGTACACAACCTTATGCCAACACCGATTCAATTGATCACTGGTTTGACGGACGCGCGGGAATGGAAAGTTTCTGGGGAACCCAGGTACCATACCGGGCCTATCCTAATAATGTTAAAAATTTGTTTAAGACCGGCACTTACATTGATAACTCATTGACTATAAATAGCGGGAATGAGAATTCAGCTATTTCCATGACTGCATCACATGTAAATCAAGATGGTTACGTACCTAACACCACCTTTACGAGAACAAATATAAGCGTAGGAGGGCAAACCCATTTGGCCAATGGATTTGATTTTGGCGGTTCGGTTACATATATCAGAAGCAATCAAAAAGCTGTTCAAAGTGGCGTAGGAAGTGTAGGAGCTAATAATCATTCAGCTTTTGCCAGGGCTTTATATCTTGGAAGAAACTGGGACGTTCATGGTCAGCCATATCAAAATCCTGTAGATTTTGGAAGTGAATTTATGGTGGGAAGAGGCCAGGCAGATAATCCTCTCTGGTCATATGAAAATGCCGGATTTCGTTCAAATACTGACAGAGTAACAGCAAATCTGAATATCGGATATGAAATAACCGATTGGATAGATATTGATTACAGAATAGGAATTGATGCATATAACGAAAGGCAAAAAGACTTTATAAGGCCAGGTTCCACAGGGGCACAGGGCCAGGGAAGGATTACAACCTATGATGTCTCCTGGGAAGAATTAGAATCGAATTTAATGATAACCTTTAATAAATATTTTGGTGAAGACTGGAACTTACGAGCCGTTGCAGGGCATAATATTAATCAGAGAACAAGAAATTCCCAGGCAGTCCAGGGTACCGGTTACGTTGTTTTCGACATTGATAACCTTAATAACACAAATGCCGTGGTACCTTTGGGGGGGGGATTTTCGCAAAAGCGTATCTGGGGAGTTTATGGTGATATTAATCTCGGTTTCAGAGGATGGGCTTACCTTGGCCTGACAGGAAGAAATGACTGGTCATCTACACTTCCAAAAGCAAACAGAAGTTATTTTTATCCGGCTATAACAGGATCTTTTATTTTAAGTGATGCACTTAACCTTGAGTCCTATGTTTTAAGTTCACTAAAACTTAGAGCTGCCTGGTCACAGGTTGGTAATGATACTGATCCATATCTGATCACACCGGTATTTTTTATCAATGATTTTTATACTACAACGCCAAGGCCTACAGCAGAACTGCCTTTCACACCAACCGGCGGAACTACTTCGCCCGGCGCATCACTCAGCAACCAGGAAAGGGATCCGAATCTGAAACCCGAGCGGACAGAAGAGATAGAACTGGGATTAGACCTGTATATGCTCAACAACAGACTGGGTGTTAACTTTACATATTATAACAGGATTGCAAAAGATCAGATTGCACCCGTTTCACTGCCTGTAAGTACCGGTTTCAGTCAGTTGCTTACTAACTTCGGAAAGATGAAAAATGAAGGTGTGGAGATTGGTGTTCAGATAACACCATTTGAAACATCCTCAGGTTTCAGGTGGGATATTTTCGGAACTTTTACCCATAATAAAAACGTGGTGCTTGAGTTGGCTGACGGAGTAGATGAAATCACAATATTAAAAGCAAATGTTGGTGGCACACCAACGTACTTTTCGGGAATGCCATCATCTATTTTAAGACCTGGTCAGGAATACGGTCTGCTGAAAGGGTCAGTTAGCGCAAGAGACCAGGACGGAAATCTTTTAATAGACCCCTCAAACGGACAGTTGATCCGTGATCCGAATGAAGCTATAATTGGTAATCCGAATCCGGATTTTATCGCAGGGCTTACAAATACATTTTCATTTAAAGGCTTCAGGCTTACAGCAGTTTTAGACTGGAAAGAAGGAGGAGATCTTTATTCCAACACTGTATTATCGATGCTTGGACGTGGTGTTCTAAAGACTACTGAAGACAGGGAGATGATGAAGATCATACCTGGTGTTTATGGTGATCCCAATACGTATGAACCCATCAGGGATGGAGAAGGTAATAAAATTGTAAATACAACAATGGTTGAGACCAATTCCCTGTGGTTTGGTGAAACATTTGCTATAAATGCAGCAGATGAATGGTCTGTATTTGATGCAACTGTTTACCGGCTTAGGGAAATAACACTGGCTTATGATTTCCCGGCTGCTCTGCTGGAAAAATCGCCTTTCGGACGGGCATCCGTTTCACTTACCGGCAGAAATCTGTGGTTCTATGCTCCTCATTTTCCTGAACACACCAATTATGACCCTGAGGTTAATCAGTATGGCAATTCAAATATCCAGGGTATAGAATACAGCACCACACCTTCTACAAGAAGGTTTACACTCAACATTAGCTTAACATTTTAAACATTAAGAGATGAAAAAAATGAAAATAAAATATTTTATATCCTTTGCGGTTACATTGGTACTTATTCTGTTTAGTAGTTGTGAAAAATGGCTTGATATCAATGAAGATCCGAACAACCCGACTTCAGTACCTGTAAGTCAATTGTTTTCTACAGTAGAGGTTGACCTTGCCGGATCAATGGGCGCTTCGATCGGAGGTTTATCCGGGTACACGTCTGCAATGGTGCACCAGATGTTTCAGAGAGGTGGTACGCATCAGTTTTATGATCTGCAAGGAGCAGACTTTGAAGTCCTAACCCCCTGGAATATAATGTATTTACGACTCTTAACTGATGTACGTGAGATTATTGCACAGGGTACTGCAGATGAAGGCAATGAAGACTGGCATTACGTGGGTATCGTTCAGATCATTAAAGCTTATGTATTCAGTACACTGGTCGACATTTGGGGAGATGTACCGTTTGAGGAAGCAAATCAGGGTGCAGCATTGCGTATGCCCGCATACGATAATGGCCAAAGCATTTATCCTCAATTATTTCAACTAATCGATGAAGGAATAACCAATTTGGAAAAAACATCTAATTTATCACCTGGCACCGACGATATAATTTATCAGGGTGATCTTGATAAGTGGATAAAGTTTGCTAAAACCCTTAAATTAAAACTGTATAATCAGATTCGGCTTGTACAGGATGTTTCAGCCGAGGTAAATACACTTTTAGCTGATGAAAGCCAACTGATTGGACCGGGTGATGATTTTGAGTTTCCCTATGGAGCTGCACTTGCGCCAATGAACAGAAATCCGGCTTATCAACAGGAGTATACCCCAGGCGGATCATATTTTTATATCAATCCCTATTTTTATGAGATACTTACCGGTCAAAATACTTTCTTTCCGGTGGAGGGAAATCCTTATTTGGGAACAGTAGATCCAAGAGTACCTTATTATTTCTATAATCAGCTTGCTCCGGGCCAGGAGGCGGAAAACCCGGTTGCTTACAGAGATGGGGATTTCGTCTCCATATATATGTTCTCATTCAACATAGATCCGAATGAGGGATTTGACCAGGCTTCGTCGCAAACTGTTGCAGGATTGTATCCGGTAGGAGGGCGCTATGACGACGGAAACGGAGGAATTGCCAATTTCAATGGTGCCGGTGACACTCCCCAGCGAATGTTAACATATTTCTCAAGATTGTATACCCAGGCAGAACTTGCCCTTGTGGGAATTACTTCCCAGGATGATGCACAACTGTTAACTGATGCTATACAGGCTTCCTTTGATAAAGTCAATGAAGTGGCTTCAATGGCCGGGGCACCTGCTATAGACCAAAGTGATATTGATAATTATATAAGCATGGTTATGGCATTATATAACAGTGCAAATGACGATGGAAAGTTGCGTCATATAATGACACAAAAGTGGATCGCAAGTTTTGGATATGGTATTGACGCATATAATGATTACCGTCGTACAGGATATCCACTGTTACACGATGGTAATACTGACAACCTCACTATTACAGTAAGGACCAGAGAGTATCCACTGTCTTACCCATGGAAGACAGATGATCTGTCAGTCAATCAAAACGCACCGGCACAAAAGAATATTACTACATTCAATGTGTTCTGGGATGTTAATTAGAAACCTTTAAAACTAATAAAGAAATGAAAAACGTTATATATTTATTACTGCTTATTGGCGCAATTTTAGCATTCCAGTCATGCCAGGACCTCGAAAAAATAAGGTTCCCTGAATTTACAGATGCGGCCAATGTAAGGATACAAATTGATCCTGATTACTCTGCACTTGATGCTTCAGATATTGAGAATGCAAAACTTGTGTATTCAGTATTTTCTGAAAATACAAATATTGAATCGGTTGTTATCAGCGCTTCCTATTATAATTTTCAGAATGATACCACCTATGACTCACGGGAAATAATACGCTACACTCAATCGGATTTTGATGCAAATGATGGTGCAATCCGGGATGAAGAATTTACTTCGCTGTTTCTGGCTCAAAAGTTCGGATTTCCCGGAGGTGCAAGTGATTTAGGCGGAGGTGATCTGTTTAACTTTACTAATTTAACAACACTGACCAATGGTATGGTTTTTCCGGACACAATACTTTCCGAAACCAACTATGAAACAGTAAATGTTACACCTAATATTATCAATAGTGCAGGCACAACAAGTTTCACTGTGGCATTCAATGCTTTTGTAGCATGTCCGGTACCAGATGGATTCGCCCTTGGAAACTATTTGCTCGAACAAATTTCAGGACCAGATGATCCATTTTTTGGGAATCCATACAGATGGGAAACAGGAGTTGTAACACTCGCTCAGGTTAGTCCTATTGAACGTTCATTTAGGGGAACATACTTTACTTTCGAGAACAGGGCATTTAATTTCCTGCTGATTTGTGGAAATGTGTTGGTAGGAACCACCGGTTCAGGAATAGGATGTTCAGCATTAGGTATATCATGGACAGGGGCAACACCCCCTGGCTATTACGATGAATCCGATGACAGTGAGATCATTATTAATGTGCTAGAAAATATAGATGGTGATTGTGGCCTGCCAGCGGGAGAGCCAATGACACTTAGACTAACGAAAATAGATTAAACTAAATTAAATGCTGACAAATATGAAAAAATATAGAAACTTAATTTTCACAGCGGTCATTCTTTTGCTGCTGGGTTCCTGTGTGGATGATTACCAGGATGCTAATCCTCCCAGGCCAAAAGACGGACCATATTTTACCTTAAGTGCCAGCGGTGATGTTCTGGAAACTCCTGCAGACGGCAATTTTATTGGTGCAGGCCAGTCTATTATTCTAACCCTGCATGTTATTGATTGCCCGGGTGGAATTGATTCAGTTGGTGTTACATTCAATGAGGACAGTCTTGGCACTGCCGTAGTCGACCAGGCCTCACTGAGTGCAGTAAAAGGGAATATCCAGGGGCAGGTCCTGGTTAACTTCACTGCAATAAATGATGTAGCTGAAGAAACCGACCTTGTAATCTCGGTAACTCTGTACGATGGTCAGCAACCGGTAGATTGGCATGGCCGGATTATTGAATACAGGAAATCATCAGCTGAGACCTATGATGTTACTGTTGTTGTATGTACATCCACAGGCCTGGCAGGTGAGTTCAACTCTGTGGCAAATGGATTTTCCGGTGATGGTGCAGGTGGTCCTGATGCACCATATTCTGATCTTCAGGCCGAAATTACAATTACAGAGATCAGACCCGGATTGTACGAAATCGACGATATGTCATTTGGGTTTTATCCACAGTTGAACGGTGATAGCAAAGTTCCCGGTCAGGTAGATCTTTGCGGTAGTGATATAAGTGACAGGGGAGATACCGATCACTATGGCGACCCGTTTACAATCTCCGGGACTTTGAATGGAGATGGAACAGTTGATTTGACATGGCAAAATACCTGGGGTGATAGAGGCACTGTAGTTCTGACACCCAAATAAAACAAATAAACCCTAAAAGTTTAAAGGGGCTGTCTTATATAAAGGCAGCCTCTTTTTTCGTCACATTATAGTCATAAGGTGGTCATTCGCTTCGCTGTCATACGATTGTCATTCAATGATCATGTGATAGGCTATGAAATGATCATTTATAGAAATAGAAGGTTGGAAGAACGGAAAAGTTTTTGATTTCTGCATTAATTGAGGAGATCCGGAACAGATTTGCTTAGGTTCCTGACATAGCGTCTTCCCGCCTATAGCGATGAATAAATTTCCTTAACCACAAACCTAACGACCGGCCTTCATAAAATAAATAACTACGTATTAAAAATGATCTGATCTAAATTACATATAATCTACGTTATTGGTGAGTACTTTGTAATTCTTCGAAATAATACTTTCAATTACGCTGAGATATTCGCTAAAAATAAATTACTCTGAAATTGCACGTTTTTGCGTTTTCCAGCCTAGGCTTAATTATTTCACTATGCATAATTCATTCAACTATAACAATCCCTTTCCTTTCAAGAGTTCGGCCATCTCAACTTGAATCTCCTGAGCTTTAAAGGCTGCTTTTTGAGCAAATTCCTTCCCCTTATCGGCAAAAATAATTCCTCTTGAAGAATTAACGAGAAGCCCGCACTGGTTATTCATTCCAAATTTTGCCACTTCCTCAAGACTACCCCCTTGTGCACCAACTCCTGGCACCAAAAGGAAATGATCAGGTATTATTTTCCTTATATCAGCAAGCATTTCAGCCCTGGTTGCACCTGCCACGAACATCAAATTATCCTGGTCGCCCCACTCCCTTCCTTTTTTGAGAACTCTTTCAAATAGTCTTTCACTTGTATTCTTTTCTTCAAGAAATTGAAAGTCATCTGCTCCGGCATTTGAGGTTAAAGCCAGCAGAATCACCCACTTTCCCTCATACATAAGAAATGGCTGGACAGAATCTTTCCCCATATATGGAGCCACTGTTACTGCATCGAAATCCATTGTCTCGAAAAATGCCTTAGCATACATCCTTGAGGTATTTCCTATATCACCACGTTTGGCATCGGCAATTACAAATAGTTCAGGATCAATCTCACGAATGTAATTGAGTGTTTTCTGCAATGAAGTCCAACCCTTAACTCCCTGGCTTTCATAAAAAGCAATATTAGGCTTATAAGCCACAGCATATTTATGTGTGGCTTCAATGATCTGTTTGTTAAAGTTAAAAACAGGATCGCCTGATGAAAAAAGATGTTCAGGAATTTTTGAAGGATCTGAATCCAATCCAATACATAAAAAACTTTGTTTTTGCTTTATTTTCTGGAAAAATTCCCGGGAGTTCATCTTTAATAAATGAATAAATTGATACAGTTTTTCTTTTGCAAAACAAAGATGGAAATATTTTCCTTAAAACATGTTGATTATGCTTATAAAGCACCTAGTTAAGTTACTGTTTTTTGTTTCTGACAGGATAATTTCTGATTCCGTTATCAGCAGGTAAAAATACGTATTATAATACGTATTTATTCTTTCCTTTTTCGAGTTGATTCAAAAGGAATAGTACCTTCAGAATAGCTGGCTTTTCCGTTCAGTTCATCCTTTGTGAAAGAGCCTTTAATATAAACGGCCTCTCCTTCAACATAAGCCTTGAAAGAGATTTTATCATCCTCAACTTTAACGTCATAACCTTTTACTTTGGTGTACTCATTAAAAACTATAGTCACCTTATATTCTTTATTTTCCTTGTCAATCACAATATCGCCAGTACTGTATTCATAGGGTGCCTCATTTGCCTTAAATTTCCAGGTTCCTTCCGGAGTTATTTTTTTCTGAGCAAATAATGCACTTGATGTAAAAAGAATTAAAACAATCAATGAAAATGATTTTAAAATTTGTGTTTTTTTCATGATAATAAAATTTAGTTAAACATCCGGCCAAAAGCCTCAACATCTTCTATTTCCAGGATTCTCTTTATATCCGTTTCGGAAAATTCCATGCACGAATATCTGAATTCTTAAATTTCAAAAGCAAGATAAGAAAATTTTTATACCTCACTAGTTATAAAATGATTCAAAAAAATCAAAACTAGTTCTATGGAGTAATTCCCGGGCTGACAGGTATAGAGCTAATTAACCGAATCTGATTCATTGCCCCATATTCAAATTGATAAAAACCATCCTCCCCAATTAATAATAACCCATTAACCGGAATTACATCCCAGGTATGTATTTCAGGAAAAGTGGTAATTAATCTTCTATAATAATTTTTTAATATTCAATATTTTATAAATATCTGTATCCTTAATAAATATGCTATATCGGATGGCCAGCAAATGCAGTAGCTTTAGTTTGAGCGTCAGAATTCAGAAGCTATTAAATTTGCTGTCTTATTAGTGATAATTTAATCATTCTTGATATACTTATCTCTTCTTAAATTGAAACTTGAGATAGAAATAGATTTATTTGAAATTATTAATAAATCAGGTGTTAAATTATATATAGTTTCAACACTTTCAATTATAGGTAAACAATCATTAGTGCTTAACCTTAA
>JAUWMO010000319.1 GCA_030613125.1 Bacteroidota bacterium
ATAAGGTAAGAAAATTATGAGACAATATCCTAATAACAGCCAAATTAACCAGTTACATTCAATAGGTTTAGCATTCCTTATTATGAAAAATGTAAATAAAGTGAACACGATACCTATTAAACCACAAACAATACCAATATATTGAGTTATTTCAAATAGTACTTCATTTATAATTGAACCTTTAGAATTATTAAAAGATTTTATTTCATTAAATATTTTAATGATTGTAATGAAACCAATAATATAAAATATAAAATGAAAAATTAGCCCTATATAAAGCCAGGTCCATTCTAATATGCATTTATGGCCAGCTACTAAATAGTCATCCCCTATATCAGACAATGCAGCTAAATCTCCCACAAGCGAAATGGATGAAATAATTCCAAATATAATACAAAGAACACCTAAGAATTGAAACCTTTTAAAAAACTTTAAGGCTGATAAAAGTAAAACAGCAAATGATATATATAATAATCCTTTTGGAATGAATCCTATGACAATACCTTTACTAACTGTTTCTATATTAGGAGCTTTTGCTTTGATTTCCTGATAAGCATATATATCATAAAATAACCATAGAAAAGAAATTATTAATAATGTCATTGTAATAATAGCGCTAATTTTCACTCTCTTGTCCAGATTATTAGATATATCTTTTGTTTCCACAGTATTACAATTTAAAATTGAATTTTATTACTTTTTTATTTTTCGTTTTGATCTTCAATAACGAAAAATATTTCATCAACTTTTTTGTTAAAATATTTAGCTATTTTAAAAGCTAATAATGCAGAAGGTACAAATTTCCCTTTTTCGATTGAGTGAATCGTTTGCCTTGTTACGCCAATAGCATTAGCTAAATCTTCTTGCGACATTTCATTATTGTCAAACCTGCATCTTCTTATAATATTATCTAATTTCATACATGTGTATAATTTACAGTAACAAATGTAATATATATTTTACATATATGCAAATATTCTTTACAATTATTACAATATAATTGACAATAATTAGACAATTAGGCATAAATCACATAACATAATTTAAAATTCAATACAGCCTTTGCCGACAATGGTTCCCTGGCTTATCATCCGGCAGATTTGTTTAAGCCTTACATTTATGAGTATTTGAACAAGGTTCTATCATCGGGAGACCTTGAAAAAATAGAAGATATTCAACAATACAGCCATTAAACCGGTAAATATATTTCTACCGGACAAATTGTAAAATTTAAATCGATAATAATTAGTAGTAAATAAGCCCTATCTTTTGTATTATTGTAAAATACAATTTGATTATTCACAAGTTTTATTATTAAAAGAAAAAAAATGAAACGTTATCTTTTATTAATTAGTCTGACCTTAATATTTTCTTATGGGGTAATCGCTCAAATTGATGCGAGATTATTTCGTTATCCTGATGTATCTCATAACAAAATCACATTCGTTTACGGTGGTGATATCTGGATAGTTCCAAAAACAGGGGGAATTGCAAACCGCGTAACTTCTTCTCCCGGAGAGGAATCCTTCCCTAAATTTTCTCCAGACGGAAACACTATTGGATATAGTGCATACTACAATGGGAATGTAGATGTTTATACCATGCCCACTACAGGAGGAATTCCCAACAGAGTTACTTACCATTCAATTTCTGACCGGATGGTAGAATGGTATCCCGACGGGAACCATATTCTTTTTGCTTCAAGGCGTAAAAGCGGAAGACAAAGTTACAGCCAGTTTTACCTGGTTAAAAAGGAAGGTGGTTTGCCTGATAAGTTACCAATGCCTTATGCAGAACTCGGATCATTTTCAGAGGATGGTACCAGAATTGCCTATGTCACCAGGATAACGGAAAATTATCCGTTTAAAAGATACCGGGGAGGTTTGGCGTCGGATGTGTTAATTTACAATCTGCAGGATTCAAGTGTCATTAACATAACCCGGAATGCAGCCACAGATGGAAAACCGGCATGGCATAACAATAAAATCTATTATGTTTCTGATGTTGGCCCCCAAATACGCCGTAATATTTGGGTATATGATTTATCATCAAAAAGTTCAAAACAGCTTACATTTTTCAAAGATTTTGACATCAATTATTTTTCGTTAGGCCCAGATGGTGGTGTATTTGAAGCAGGTGGCAATCTTTATTTATTTAACCTTAAAGATCACTCATACGAGGAAGTGAATATCAATGTATTGAGTGATGTAGCTTCTCTGTTATCCAGAATGGAGAAAGTCGGTAAAATGATACGCAATTTTGATGTTTCTCCAGAAGGCAAAAGAGTAATCTTTGAGGCAAGAGGTGAACTATTCAATGTTCCGGCGGAACATGGGTATATTCTGAATTTAACTCAATCCAGTGGTGCTTTTGATCGTAATCCGGTCTGGTCTCCGGATGGTAAAAAAATTGCTTACTGGAGCGACCGGACAGGGGAAAATGAAATTTTCCTGGCATCCGCTAATTTAAGTGCACCCGCACAGCAGCTTACTAACTTTGGTGGTGGTTTCGGGTATCAATTATTCTGGTCTCCGGATAGTAAAAAACTGGCATTTATTAACGAGAAACAGGCCATTCATATACTGGATGTTTCCAGTAAAGGAATTAAAACCATTGACAAAACAAACCGGAGAAGCCATTCTTCCCTGATGTCCTTTGCTTTACACTGGTCTGCTGACAGTAAATGGTTAGCCTATTCAAAAGTTCTTAATAACATGAACTCGGCTATTTTTGTCTACAACACTGAAAAAAAACTGGTATATCAGCTTACTGCAGGTTATTACAATGATGAAAGTCCTGTATTTGATCCTGAAGGTAAATATCTCTATTTACTTACTGACAGGTATCTTTCACCAAAATACAGCAGTCTGGACGGAACCTGGATTTATGCCAACAGTACTCAGATAGCAGCAGTACCACTAAATCCCGATGTTTCTTCTCCATTAATGGCCCGGAACGATAAAGATGAAATTAATCAAAAGAACGGTGAAGAAGAGAAAGAAGAAGAGGGGTCAAAAAAGAAAAAAGACAAAAAGAATAAGAACATTAATGAAAGTAAAGAAGAAAAACCTGAAATAAAATTTAACATTGAGACTGAAAATTTTGAAGCCCGTATGATAGTGCTTCCCCCTGTTCCTGGAAATTACAGAGGTCTCAAGGCTGTTAAGGGCAAAGTTCTTTATCACCGGTTTCCAAATACCGGTTCAACTGATAAAAATTCACCTGTTATTTACTACGACCTGAAGGAAAGAGAAGAAAAATCAATAATTGAACACGCAAATTCATATAAGCTTTCGGCTTCAGGTAAAACATTAATGATCAACGATAAGGGTAAATATGGATTAATCAAGTTAGCTGAAAAGCAAAAGATTGAGAAACCACTCAAAACAGCTGATTTAGAGATGACTCTAAATCCCAGAGAAGAATGGAAACAGATTTTTAATGATACCTGGAGGCGATATCGTGATCTCTTTTATGATCCTAACATGCACCAGGTCGACTGGTCTGCTTTACACGAACAATATGGGGTATTGATTAATGATGCATTAACACGGTGGGATGTGAGTAACATATTGTTAGAACTAATTTCGGAATTAAGTGCCGGACATACTTACGCGGGCGGTGGGGATGTTGAAAATACCGAATCCAGGCCAACCGGTTTTCTTGGTATTGACTGGTCATTAGAGAACGGAAAATACAAAATAAAAAAAATTATAAAACCTGCCCCATGGGATAATAAAGTGCGGTCACCATTAGGTCAATCTGGTATTAAGGTCAATGCCGGAGATTACATTCTTGCAGTAAACGGAATGGAACTTGATGTGAATAAAGATCCGTATGCATTTTTTGAGGGATTAGCCGGAAAGACGGTTGTCTTAACAGTTAATCAAAAGCCCGATACTACTAATGCAAAAAAAGTAGTGGTGAAGACATTGACTCCTTCACAGGAAGGAAGGTTAAGGCATCTGGAGTGGATTGAAAGCAACAGAAACAGGGTTGATGAACTTTCTGGCGGAGAAATTGGCTATATATATATGCCAAATACAG
>JAUWMO010000105.1 GCA_030613125.1 Bacteroidota bacterium
TCTTGAACCAGCCTTGATCTGCTTTTCTCTTTTGTGGGCTGTAGCCATATTATATGTTTCTTCAAAATATTGGATTATTGCGATCCGTCCACTGACGGAGAAGCAATCTTTATAAGCTACTTCAATGTGTAAAAGTGGTATTATTAATCTTTTCTCTATTAATTAAACAGTTTGCTTCCCGTCTCACTTCGTTATGCCGGGCAGGCGTCGCTGCGCTCCCCATGACGCTCCGGTCAGGGCAGGCTCGCAAAGTCGTTCTTTGTTAATGATATCGAGTCAGACATCGTGACTTTTTATATGCTCCGGGCTCCTTGCTCTTCCCACAGCTCCGCCCTCTCAGTCCCACTTGTTGTGTACAAATAGGCTGTTTACCAGGTATTTATAATTTTCTTCTCTGCTTATTATATCAGAGAAGTTCATCTTTCCACAACAGCAGGGTCTCTTCCCCTTTTGTTCCCCCGCTGTATTCCTTTTTAAATTCTACCTCGGAGTAAACCAGGTAGCGGATTTTTCTTTTAATTAACTGTTCAGATTTCTCCACCAGTCTGAGTAGGTATTCTTTATCAATCTTGTCACCCACAAATAACAGGTCAATGATTTTACTGTTTACTCCCTTTGCAAAATCACCTGTTACAAAAACCATCTTTACATCCCCCAGTTTGGTGATAACCTTGTCAACTATCTGGTCAAAGCCAATATATTTTAACAATAGGTTATGGATGTCGTTGAATAGTGGATGTTCAGTGTTGGCCCGGAATATTTTTTTATTTCCCCTTATATTTGTGATAAGTAATCCTGCTTTTTCAAAACGGTTTAATTCAAGTCGTATGGCATTGGTTGATTCACCAAATTCAACTTCCAACCCACGTAAATATGAGGATGAACTACTGTTTAAGAAGAATTTTAACAGCAGCTTGATGCGGGTTTTGGAAGTTATGAGGGTGTCGAGCATATAGTTCTCAGTTCTTAGTTTTCAGTTTTTGATTCTGAGTTATCAGTTCCCAGTTCAGTTTCTGAAAACCAGGAATCGGAAACTATGAACTTGGAACTAATTTTGAGTAGTAAACTTACTCAATCTTTATTTAAATCCAAATTTTTGATTAGGAAAAATAGAGATGGGGTAATCTTTTTGAGTAAATTATGAAGTTCAACTTCCATTTTGCAATTTTAGTACCGATTTCGAAATATTTATGATCAGCTTCTGGCCTATACCTGCAATCTCCACCAGAACCCGCTGCTTTCCCTTTACCTGAACAAGGGTGCCTGTGAGCCCGAGCATTTGTCCACGTATCACTTCTACAAAATCTCCGGGCTGAAAATTGGTTTCATTCAGTTTAACCGGATCATCTTCATCTAAGTATGCCCTTACAGCTTCAATTTGCTGATCGGGAATTGGAATCCTTTTATTACGGAAAGTGATAAAACGAACTACACCGTTTGTTTTAAGTACTTCCGGATAATCACGTTCACTAATATGGACAAACAGATAACAACTGAATAAAGGAACTTCAACCCATTTCTTTCGGTCACTCCATTGCCTCAGGATTTTTAAAAGCGGAAGGTAAATCTCAATACCACTGGCTTCAAGATCAGAGGCCACTTTTTTCTCAGTCCTTGATTTGGTATAAATGGCGTACCATTTTTTCTCCGGTTTTCCTTGATATTGGGACATAGTGTAAATAGAATTTTATCAAAGGTAAAGTTAGAAATTGTCCGCATTTATACCCATTTTAACTGTATGAAGGTTGAAAATCAATCGTTTTACCCTTAATCCCTGAAGGGCGATTGATTTTCTGAACACATTTAAAATAACGTGAGTTCGACATAAGGGATTTTTTATTGACTCTGCCCCATTATGATTGGGGGTGAATCATAACTAAATGTAGATGGATTCTAATCAAGTTCCGGGGGTAATATAGTGTAGAGTTTTGTGGACTCTCCCTTTTTAGATTCTTCGAGGCTGTCTTAAAACCCTATTTGTGTAATCATTCCTGCGAAAGTAGGAACCGAAGACCAAAGGGATGAGTTCAGCGCAGCTAATCCATATTTGGCTAATAATGTAAGTATTATGGATTCCTGACCTCCGCTTCGCTCCGTCAGGAATGCTATATTTAAAGGTTTTGATACAGCCCCACAGAGGGGTGAGTCAAAAGAGTGTGAGCATGAATGATTTATCATTTTCATATATAATATATTTTTTAATTTACCCTGTGAAATATTGTTTTGCAATAAATCTTTACGTTATTTTACAGGGTTCACCCAGTGAAATGCTGCTTCGCAGTAGTGGCCTTGCCACTATTTCACAGGGTGGATTTGTTAAGCTGTTTTATTCTAAAATCATTTAACCCATGATGAAAATCGCAATTGTCGGAACCCGGGGAGTACCTAACCAATATGGTGGGTTTGAACAATTTGCTGAAGCATTAGGGACCAGGTTAGTAAAAAAGAGACATGAAGTACTGGTTTATAATCCGGAGAGTCACCTTTATAAAAAGATTGATTATAAAGGGATTATAGTAGTGCGTAAAAAGGAGTTATTCAGGTGGATTCCTCCATTTTCTACTCTGTTGTATGATCTTATTTGCCTGAGAGATGCTATCAAACAAAATCCTGATCTGATTTTTTGTTGTGGGTACTCATCATCACTGTTTTTCAGGCTTTTTAAAAACCCGAACTATGTTCCCATACTTGTTCATATGGATGGAATGGAATGGCAAAGGCAAAAATGGGGATGGTTTGCAAAGGTTTTTTTAAAGTGGACAGAAAAGCTTGCTATGAAATGGTCGGATATACAGATTGTGGATCACATCGAAGTACAGAAATACTATCAGGAAAAATATAAGATCACACCAGTTTATATTCCCTTTGGCGCTGAAAAAGTTATAAACCAAAACAATAATCCACCTACTATAATAAAAGGAGATAAAGAGAAAAAGTATTTTCTGGTTATTTCCAGGTTGGAGCCTGAGAATCATATTGACATGGTTCTGGATTCATTTTTGAAATCCCGAAGGAATGAACTCTTCCTGGTGGTTGGTGAAACAGGTACAAAATATGGCAGGAAACTGCTGAAAAAATATAAATCCTATTCGCAGATCAGGTTTTTAGGATCAATATTTGAAAAAGAAATTCTGGATGGTTTGAGGGTTAATTGTAAAGCATATTTCCATGGACATTCGGTTGGGGGGACCAATCCTTCACTGCTGGATGCCATGGGAGCGTCCTGTTTCATTTTTGCACATGATAATGTCTATAACAGGGGAATAATGGGGGAAAATGCAATTTATTTTTCAACCAAAGAGGATTTACTTAAATACTTTCAGAATATGGAAAACATTTTAAAAAATAAGGAAGAATATGTAAAGGAGAACCTGAATTTAATAAATAAAGATTATAACTGGGAGAAGATAACCCGGCAGTATAGTGAATTATTTAAATCAGTGAGTCTATGATTTTAGAAGTCGAAGACGCATTAAAATCACTTAGACGAACTCCTGCCCGTCCGGTCAGGCGGGGATCCCGATTGCGAAGCACGTCGGGATCTGAGATGGTCATATTCCCTGCCCGTTCCGTTCCGGCGGGTGTGTTCTATTCAATAATAAGTGGCAACTTGGGTTAATGAGTTAGTTATAAGGAAGATTATATTCCAAAAGCTTCCTTGATCTTGTCAACATAGTCGAGTTTTTCCCAGGTAAAATACTCGACTTTTTTGAATCGTCTTTTTTTACCATTTACTTCTTTTGGATATACTCCAGGTCCGTCATAATAAACCTCAACCTCCTCCTCAAACGGATCACGCCCAAAATGACCATATGTGGCAGTTTTTTCAAAAATGGGATTTTTCAACCTGAAGCGATTGATGATAGCAAAAGGCTTCAGGTCAAATATTTCTTTGACCTTTTTAGCAATTTCCCCGTCACATTCAATATGACCGTTGATGTTTTTAATATTACAGGTACCAAAAGTATTGATGTATATTCCAACAGGCTCAGCCACACCAATGGCGTATGCAAGTTGTACAAGCACTTCCCGGGCAACACCAGCAGCAACAAGGTTATTGGCTATATGCCGTGCAGCATATGTTGCCGAGCGGTCTACCTTTGATGCATCTTTGCCTGAAAAAGCACCACCTCCATGTGGAGCCTTACCTCCATATGTGTCAACTACTATTTTCCTGCCTGTAAGACCGCTATCTCCGTGTGGCCCTCCTATCACAAAATTACCTGTTGGATTAACAAGTAATTTATATCCATTTAATATTTTTTTAATTCGATCGGGAACCTTTTTATTTACCCTGGGCATTAAAATGGTTTCAATATCTTTTTTTATTCGCGTCTGCATTGCCTTTTGGGCTTTCCTTATTTCTTCTTTTGAATTGTTCTCAGGTAAAACAAATTCATCATGCTGGGTTGATATAACAATTGTATTAATTCCAACCGGCTTATGATTATCGTCGTATTCTATGGTAACCTGTGATTTGGAATCGGGGCGCAAATATGTCATTTCTTTCCCCTCCTTTCTGATTGCTGCCAGTTCCTGAAGGATTAAATGACTTAGTTCAAGTGGGAGAGGCATACCGTTATCCATATCTTTGTTGGCGTAGCCAAACATAATCCCCTGATCTCCTGCACCCTGTTCTTCCTCTTTTTCCCTTTCAACTCCCTGATTGATATCATCCGATTGACCATGTATTGTGGAAATTATACCACAAGAGTCAGCATCAAACTTATACTCCGCTTTGGTATATCCTATATTCCGGATTACACCCCTTACAATCTCCTGAATATCGACCCAGCTTTCAGTCCTGACTTCTCCACTGCATACAACTAAACCTGTAGTCACCATAGTTTCACAGGCTACTTTTGATCCGGGATCTTTTTTCAGGAATTCATCAAGTAAGGCATCGGAAATCTGATCAGCAATTTTATCGGGATGCCCTTCAGATACTGATTCTGAAGTAAACAAGTATGACATTTTTACTAATTTAAATGATACAAAACGGGTAAAGGAATATGACTGAAAGGCTAAAAAGAATACTGCTTTAGCATTTTTTTTGTGGTTGCAATCAGTCAAATCTTTCCACCAATAATTGATCAGCAAATAAAAGAATAATTTAGAAATTTTCCAAATAGTGAAGCAGAAATGTGATAAAGAAGGAGAAAATGTAGATGAATCTCAGAAAAGAAGTTACAGATTGTTACAAGTTGTTTCAATATTGTTTCAATGTTGTTTCAATGTTGTTTCAATGTTGTTCCACATTGTGTTATAATTGTTTGATTGTTATTTACTGCGGACTGTAGACTGAGGACTGCCGACTGCCGACTGTGAACTGCCCGCCCGAACGTACCCCGTCCGAATGCCCGCCTGAACGAATTCATTCGGGCAGGGCTTCAGCCGGGGTACGTTCGGTACGGGCGGGCCGACTGCGGACTAATTATTTGTGAAACTATGTCCTTATTTACTACCTGGTGAATTCACGGAATATCTGTTCAAGGCTTTTTTCCTGTTCCTGAAGAGAAAGAACGGTAAGTTTGTTTTTAACAGCAAACTGAAAGATATCAGGACGAATATCCTGATTTCCCAAACCCTGAATGATCCACGAAGTTTTATTAATCATCTTCACCTTCTGTACTCCGGGAATCTGTTTTATAATTTCCTGGTCAACACTGCTTTTAAATTCGACAAGTACGGTTTGAAGATTATCACCAAGATTTAAATGAATATTATTTGTTGAATCATCTGCAACAATTTCTCCTTTGTTAATAATAATAATATGATCGCAGATAGCTTCAACTTCCTGCATAATATGAGTTGATAAAATGACTGTTTTTTCTTTGCCGGTTTCCGATATCAGACTTCTTATCTCAACAATCTGGTTAGGATCAAGCCCGGATGTTGGTTCATCTAATATCAGAATATCCGGATTGTGGATCAATGCCTGGGCTATACCAACCCGTTGCCTGAAACCTTTTGAAAGAGCCCCTATCTTTTTGTTTTGCTCAGGTTCCAGACCGGTTAGTTTAATAATTTCATTGATCCTGTGTTTCAGTTTTCTTCCAAGTTTGTATATACGGCCGGTAAATTCAAGATATTCCCGAACATACATTTCAGTATATAATGGATTGTTTTCAGGCAAATATCCAATGTTTTTTCTGATTGCCACCGGATCTTTATAAGTATCAATTCCGTTAATAATTACCTGGCCGGAGCTTTGTGAAATAAACCCTGTAATAATCTTCATCAGAGTGGATTTCCCGGCCCCATTGGGTCCAAGTAGCCCAACAATTTTACCGGTACTCACAGTCATTGAAACATTATTCAAGGCTTTTTGTTTCCCGTAGAATTTTGTGATATTTTTTACTTCTATTGACATAATTGGTAATGCAAAGGTAAAGATTTTGATTTTTTCCTGCCAAAAGTTTTAGGGATATCTTTTATCTTTACCATTTTTAAACCAAGTCTTATCTGTTTATGAATTATACCCTCATCGGATTTATATTATACCTGGCCCTTGTTCTGATTGTCGGTTCCATAACTTATCGGATAAACAAGTCACACAAGGATTTTTTCCTTGCAGGACGAAGGTTGAATCCCTGGGTAGTTGCCTTTTCGGAAAGAGCTTCCGGGGAATCAGCCTGGTTGCTATTGGGCCTTCCCGGAGCTGCCTTTGCTTTGGGTTTTTTGGAAATGTGGACGGCCATGGGATGTGTATTGGGGATCATTTTTTATTGGTATGTGATCGCTCAAGGGTTACGGGAGGAATCTGAAAAGTTTCAGGCTATTACATTACCAAACTTTTTTGCCGAGAAACTTGGCGAGGGACAAAAGATCATTCGTGTTGTTGCTACCCTTATCATTGTGTTTTTCTTCACCTTTTATCTTGCTGCCCAGTTCAACGGTGCCGGTAAAGTCTTATTTGTAACCTTTGGCATTTCTTCTTTTTGGGGAATGGTAATCGGTGCTGTGGTAATTATTTTTTATACTATGATGGGCGGATTTTTTGCAGTTGCCTGGACAGATTTTATTCAGGGTTTCTTAATGATTGGGGCCTTAGTTATATTGCCTGTTGCAGGGCTTATTGAAATGGCTGCTAATGGCGACACCTTACAATCTTCGCTTCATGAGTTAAATCCAAATTATATCAGCTTTGTTGGAGGTGCGAAGGGTTGGGCTGCAGTGAGTGTGATCGTGGGAGGGTTAAGCTGGTTCTTTGGGTATATGGGACAACCTCATTTGCTTACAAGGTTTATGGCAATTAAAGATCCAGGGAAAATTAAGGTAAGTAGAAGAATTGCTATTACCTGGGCAATTCCTGCATTTACCGGTGCTATGGTTATCGGATTAGTTGGGTTATCAATGTATGGTTCTGAGTATTTCAGCGATGTTGAGCAAATTATGCCTACCCTGGCTAATGAACTTTTACCTGCCTGGTTGGCCGGGATATTTATTTCAGCTGCAGTTGCAGCAATGATGTCTACTGCTGATAGTCAGCTATTGGTAATATCTTCATCGGTGATTGAGGATTTTTATAATAAAACCCTGGGTAAAAAAGTTAATGAAAAGACTTTATTAAATCTGAGCCGAATCATTACTGTAGTAGTAGGTGTTTTTGCCTTTAGTGTTGCCGTTACTTCCAGTGAACTGATATTTAGCTTGGTTTCCTATGCCTGGTCGGGCCTGGGAGCCTCATTTGGACCAGCATTATTGTTGTTGTTGAAATGGAAAAGGACTACCTGGAAAGGAGTTCTTGCCGGAATGTTAACAGGCTCAGTAGTTACGATAATCTGGTCAGAAATTGAATTACTTGATACTGCTTTATCTGCCAGGTTTGTTTCATTTGTTTTAGCCTTTCTGGCAGTTGTTGTTGTGAGTTTGTTTTCCTCAGACAAAAAAAAGGGCACCTAATCAAGTAAAAGTATAACATGAATAATATGGAATAATTTTATACTATTTAAAACATAACAAAATGAAAAAGATATTTAAAGAATTCAAAGAGTTTGCAATAAAAGGGAATATGTTTGACATGGCAATAGGTATTATTATTGGATCAGCTTTTTCCAAGGTTGTAAATTCAATAGTTGGAGATATTTTTATGCCGCCTTTAGGATATATGCTTGGAAAAGTAGATTTAAAAGAACTTAAATGGATTTTGCATAAGGCGGAAATAAATTCATCCGGAGAGATCATTAATAATGCTGTAGTGTTTAGTTATGGTAATTTTATACAGATATGCATTGATTTCCTGGTAGTTGCCATATCAGTTTTCCTTATTATAAAACTTTTTAACAATTTAAGAAGAAAAGCGGAAGATCCACAAGTAGAAGAAGTTCCTACACCGGCTAATATTGTTTTACTCTCCGAAATCAGGGATCTGTTGAAGCAGAACAATACTAAATAAAAAGTTTTGTCCGAAGGACTCCTTTGGAGAAGATCAGGAAATGTTATATATTGGATTATCCATACATGTACTGGCTTATTTTTGCAAAACTTGTCAAAGGATTTACACACATGACAGGGATCTTCGAACTATTTGCTATAATATATTGCTCCTTGGCACCTAGCACATAGTTTGCCATGGTAATATTTTTCGTTGTTGTGATAAGAATTAAATCTGCATTCATATCCTGGGCAAATGCCACAGAATCTTTAGCAAAATTGCCTGATTTTGGTAATTCGTGTATTTCATATTCAATCCTGTTCTGAATAAGGTATTTAATGGCAAAATTCAGATTAATGTTCATCTTTCTTAAAAGGTGCTTATCAGTTACTTTCTGTTTCAGGACATTGACTTTAGAATCAAAGTATTTTCCCATATAAATTGCCCATTGCAGTTTTTCTTTGTTCTCCGATTTAAAATCTACAGGAAATACAATGTTTCTATATTTATTCCAGTCTGAAGGTTTTTCCTGAACAACAATAAATGGAACCTTTGTACCCACAATAACTTTTAACGCCCAGCTTCCGGTAATTTTCTGAATTCCTTTCATTCCATGAGTACCCATGATAACCATGCTAACTTCATTTTCATTGGCATATTCTGATATTGCTGAAAAAATTCTTCCTACACAGATTATCCCTTCAATTTTTATCTCATATTTTTTTTCATACTTTTCTGCTATCCAATCCAGTGTAGATTGCAGCTTTCCTTTTTCCATCTTAGAGATTTTCTTCTCAATTACATGTTGAAGAACGATTTTACTATCTACCATTTTGGCTATTTTAATACCATGCAATAATGCGTTTTCAGCAACATCAGTAAAATCCCACGGAACTAAAATGAATTTTCTTTCTCTATCCATTATCAAATAATTTTGAAGCAGAATAATTTCATTTAGCAATTCTTATAAAGGTATTAAAAAAATAAAAAAATTAAACCAAATAACTCCGATATAGAATAAATTTCCTGGTAAAAAAGACAAAATATTTTTAAAACAATTAAGGATTGTGACAGGGCTATCCCTAACGGAAAAGTTGTATTTTTGTTTCAAATTGTAAAATCGAAAAACAGACAGAATGCAAGACAGAGAAAAAATCAGTGAATTACTTAACTCAGGTGAATTTAACAAGGAGGTTGAGATCAAAGGCTGGGTTCGTACTAAACGTGGGAATAATAAAATTGCTTTTGTTGCAGTTAATGACGGATCCATTATTCATAATATCCAGGTAGTTGTTGAGATCGATAAGTTTGATGAAGAGGTGATAGGTGGAATTTCTACCGGAGCGTGTGTAAGAGTAGCAGGAACCCTTGTGGAATCAATGGGGAAAGGTCAGAAAGTTGAAATTCAGGCTAAGGAAATTGAAATTTATGGTTTAGCTGACCCTGCTACTTATCCACTTCAAAAAAAGGGTCACACACTGGAATTCTTAAGAACTATAGCACATTTAAGACCGCGAACAAATACTTTTGGCGCTATTTTCAGAATCAGACATTCATTGGCTTTTGCAATTCATAAATATTTTGACGAAAACGGATTTTATTGTTTGCATACTC
>JAUWMO010000368.1 GCA_030613125.1 Bacteroidota bacterium
ATTTTATTGATGCTAACCATAGTTCTAAGTGCTGAAGAATCAATATTCTAAAATAAAAAAAAGAGCAATATTCCAAAAAAAAGCTTCAAACCCTGCATTTGCAGGCAGGCAGGAGTTCTACTAAATAATTTTTCTCTTCAAAATTATAGTCTGACTGATTCAGATGGCTGCCTTCTCCATAAAAAGTTCCGTTCTTCCATTAGAATGAGTAAATTTGACTCCAATGACCCGATTATTATCTGAAATAATCTCAAGCTTTGCCCGATACATGTCCGGGAAAATAAATTGATCAATAGAGACCGGATATAGTTTTAGATTTATTCCTAATGTGGGCATCTCAAAATAAATCTGCTCATTCTCTATGTAAATTTTAAATACACTCACAAAAGAAGGCTGCCCAGGCGGATCTATATATTCCCCTGTAACAGATTCAAATTCCGGCCAGATATTTTCATATTCCTTACTCTGAACAAATTCAAGATGCCGGATAAAATTAGCAAGGTAAAAATGTTCGGGGTTTTCGCTATATGCTTTTTTGTAGGCAATTAAGGCTTCATGGTATTTGCCTGTTTCCAGCAATTCCTCTGCATTCCAGATCAATGAGTCCTGTTTCCAGTATAAAGTAAAATTTTTCTCGTTAATCCCTTTTGCATCACATTTGAAAACTTTTCCACGCCGGTCAGAAACAAATCTCATATCTGACCTCTGGAAATGGTAACAAACAAATGATGTATCTGATTTTGGGTATAAAGAATAGCCCTCTGTATTATCGTTTTTTAAAAATAATTTACCATTGTGGATGAAAAAATTCTTATACCTGGTTGAATACACATACCTACCTGTGAATTTGGTCATGTTAACAGAACTTAGTTCCTTGCTTTTAGCATATTCGATATGTTCAAATATTATTGACCATTTTTTTTCATTTTCAGGTGAAAGTAATATCGCATCCTGGTATGTCCGCTTAGCAGCATCCAGGTCGTTTTTGTATAATAAAAATTCTCCTTTTAATAATAAAACTTAAGTATTTTCAGGCTCCATTTCCAACAGTAATTCAATAATTTTAAATCCTTTATCAATTTTTCCTGACAGAAGATAAGCACGGGCAAGTATCATTTGGTAATCAAAAACATCCGGACACAATTTATTAAGATCCTTAACAGCTGATTCAAATTGTTCCACCTTTAAATTCCGATCATACAAAATAATAAGGTTTATTAGAGAACTTTCATTGTAAGGTCTTAAATCATTAAGCATTTCTGCTAAGCGAATGGCCTTTTCTTTTTCCCCTCTTATCAAATAGTATAAGCTTCGTGTCCGGATATTATAATATTCTGATAATCTTTCCCTGTGCCGCCATGCCAGGTTAATGTATTTTATTGATAAGGCAGGCGCTGACTGATGATAATTAGTATAAGATGCATAAAACATTGCTCCCATAGCAAAAGTTGAATCGGCATCTAAACTCATTTTAAAAATTCTCATTATATCCAGGTCGCTAAGCCTGTAAAAAGCTTTAATGTAATACATATACGCATCCATATTATTGGTCGCGTACTCCTGAAAAGGCAGATCAGGAGAAGAATTCAGAATGGTATTGGGAATCTCCAGGTCAATTCTAAGCTGTTTACTTATCGAATCTACCAGTGCGAAAAAATCCTTCCCTCTGAAAATCCGTTCTTCTCTAATAGCTCCACTCTTTGTCTCATATAAAAAACTGCTTATTTCATAATCATCATCTATCACTTTATATGATCCGGTGAGAAAATATGGAAAACCTTTTACTTCTGCTTCATTTATCTGGGCCCGGAGCTGCTTATCAGTTAACCAATCAAAATTTATACGCATATAGTTGAACTGATCCAAATCATGAGCCACCGCATCAAAAATACCATATTCGAGCCAGTCCAAAGTTGAGTCATTGGTTTCATTCTTAAAAGGGAAAAGCATCAGCTTTGTTCTGTATCTCTCTTTAAACAAGCGGTGTATTTCTTCTTCAGAATTCTCGTTTAAAAGGCTTAAATCTTTTGTCATGGCACGAAGGCTGACCCTGTTTTTGAATACTTTCGGATACAGTAATATTCCAACAATAACAATCAACACAGTAATAATTACATTACTTGCTGTTAATCTTCGTCTGACAAGCTTTGAAGAGGGAATTTCCCCGGAAACAGTTTCAACCGGCCCGGTTTTTACTATACCTTCGGGAGTGATATCAAAGATCCAGGAAAGTACAACTGCAATTGGTAAACCACCAATTAATACATAAATAATAAGAGTAGGCATCCATTCAGGTAAGCCTAAAGGTTCTGCCACATTAGTGACCAATTCAATGGTTACATAAGCAAAACCCGCATACATTGCAGCAAGCCTAAAAACCTTCCGGCGTTTTATTTCCTGGAAAAAATTGGTTAATTTATTTTTAGGCATAGATTGAATTAGGGGTTATATACACTATTGAATAAATTTACTTAATTCTAAAAAAAAATAAAAGTTTACACTAAAAAATAACCATTTATGTACGTTGACTTTTAAAATGTAATTGTTATAACTATTTTTATTTTTTTTAAAAATTCAACTTGCAAATGAATATAAATCATCCTGATCAAAACATACTCATTCTTGGCATTGGTAATATTCTACTGCAAGATGAAGGTATTGGGGTTCATGCAATGCGGGAGATGGAAAAAAAAGAATGGCCTGAAAACATTAATCTGCTTGATGGTGGTACCGGAGGATTTCATATGCTCTCCATAATACAGGAGTATAAGACTATTGTAATGATTGACGCCACAATTGACAATGATCCACCAGGGACAATAAAGGTGACAGAGCCCCGATTTGCCAGTGATTTTCCAAAAGTACTCAGTTCACATGATATTGGCCTGAAAGATCTTATTGAGTCGGCAACTCTTTTGGGCTTTCTTCCAAAAATATACCTCATTACTGTTACTATTGATCAAAATCAGGAGTTGGGAATGGAGCTCTCAAAACAAATTCATAATA
>JAUWMO010000332.1 GCA_030613125.1 Bacteroidota bacterium
ATCAAGATTGATATTTTCTTTAATAAATTGAACAGCCCTGCTGGCACCTGTAGAAACTGCCTGAATTGAAGCTCCCGTGAACCAGTATATAACAGAACCTCCCAGGATAAACCCAAGAATTGTATATGGATTGAGTAAGCTAAGAAGTTGTTCGGGTTCAATACCTAATGTATGTTTGATAACCAGGATCAGAGAGAAAATCATCGTAGTGGCTCCTACCACCGCAGTACCTATAAGAACAGGTTTTGCTGTGGCTTTAAATGTATTTCCGGCCCCATCATTTGCTTCCAGGTAATATTTTGATTTTTCAAAATCAGGTTTAAATCCAAAATCTTTTTCGATATCTTTTTCAACACCCTCAATATCTTCAATCAAAGATAATTCGTAAATCGATTGTGCATTATCTGTTACAGGCCCATAACTGTCAACTGCAATTGTCACAGGTCCCAAACCCAGCATACCAAATGCCACCAGACCAAAGGCAAATACTGAAGGATAGATCATGATCTCTCCTACACCAAAGGTACTGGCATAATATGCAATAAACATCAATACAAAAAATACAAGACCCTGCCAAAATGCACTGAAATTACCTGCTACAAGACCTGAAAGTATATTTAATGAAGCACCTCCCTCTTTTGATGCCTCAACCACCTCCCTAACATGCCGTGAATTCGTACTTGTGAAGATCTTTGTAAATTCAGGTATCAGAGCAGCCCCTAATGTACCTGCACTTATTATTATTGAAAGTGGTAACCAAAGATTATTTGGCAGATCTCCAATGAAAAGATAGCTTACCACAAACGTAACGATCATGGATAATATTGAAGTTATCCATATAAGGGAAGTCAGGGGTTTCTCAAAATCGATATCATCAGCATTTTTATACTTAATATTACTGATAGTACTATTAATCCAGAAAGAAACCACCGATGTAATGATCATCAAAATTCTCATAACAAATATCCAGGCCAGTAATTTGGTCTGGTATTCTTCCCCTGTAACTGCAAGAAGAATAAATGCTATGAGTGCAACACCGGTTACACCATAAGTTTCAAATCCATCGGCAGTCGGTCCTACACTGTCACCTGCATTATCACCGGTACAATCAGCAATAACCCCGGGATTTCGCGGATCATCTTCTTCAATTTTAAAAATTACTTTCATCAGGTCGGAACCAACATCTGCAATTTTTGTAAAAATACCACCGGCAATTCTTAAAGCAGAGGCCCCCAGAGATTCACCGATTGCGAACCCTATAAAACTTGCACCTGCTAATTTACCCGGAACGAAGAGTAATATTATAAGCATCATAATCAATTCCATAGAGATCAATACAATGCCAATGCTCATACCTGCATTAATGGGAATATTATGTAATTTAATAGGTTTTCTTTCAAGTGAGGCAAACGCCATCCGGGAGTTTGCCAGTGTATTCATACGGATACCAAACCATGCAACACTGTACGATCCTAAAATACCCACAATGGTCCAGCCAAGAATCATCAATACTCCGCCGACTCCAAATCCGCTTTCAGGGTCATTCGGGTCGTGGGAAAGATAGCCAAAATAAAAGGCTACGGTTGACCCAATAAAAAGAAAAAGGATAATCAGGAACTTTCCCTGCTGTCTCAAATATGTTTTACAGGTTTCATATATAACATCCGCAATTTCAAGCATCGCGCTATGGGCTCTGATCTTCCTGACTTTTACAAATTGATAAAGACCAAACATAAAACCGGCAATCGTAATAAGAAAACCCCAATATAAAATGTTTTGAGATTTTACTCCGTCAGGAATAACCAGATCGGCTTCACCGGCAAAAGATAAAGCTGACAACAGGCTAAAAAATAAAAAGGTCAGAAGAGTTCTTTTTTTCATACTAATTATTTGTTAAGAATTATTTTTAAAAAGCATCCTGCCTCCTGGCAGAATAATAGAGGCAAATATATAACTTTTTTATTCTCGTGATTTCAGAATATCATATTTTTAAACAAGCTATAAACACCTATTCTACTCTAAAGTGAGCTGGTTTTTCTATCAATTTGATAAGTACATGTTAGAAAACATATTTATGAAACCGGAATTTGCTGATTACTTATGAGAAAAGTAGTAACTTACTCAACAAACCAATTAACAAACTATAATTAATATTTATTCATTGTTCATTTAAGGGAGGTTATTATGAAACTTTTACTTTTAATTACCATGCTCTTTGTTGTTTTATCCATCAATGCCTTTGGTCAGGAAGGCTGGACCAATCAAACCCCAGCATCTCCTCTGTTTGAACTTCATGGAGTTTATGCTGTTGATTCGCTTAATATATGGGCAGTTGGTGAGGAGGGAACAATAATCCATTCAACGGATGGAGGGTTGACGTGGGAATCCATACCAAGTGGAACCACAGAAATGATATTAACCATTGAATTCATAAATTCCGATACCGGATGGGTAGCTGGAGCCGATGATGGAATTGCCTCCACTGTCCTTAGGACTACAGATGCTGGATTAAATTGGGAAGCACAAACATTAAGTGGTGGTGGTGCTCTTTCAATTTTTGATTTAGATTTTATTAAAGGCATACCGGGTGAACCAACATATGGTTTTATTACAGGAGATTTAGGGTTTACCTGGAAGACGGACGATTTCGGTGCAAACTGGAACTCGGTAAGAAATGATTGTGAAAACACATTTTGGTCTTGCTACTTTGTTAATAAGGATACGGGGTGGTTTGTTGGAACTCCCAGTGTGCAAGAGCCATACACCATTATGCAAACTGCAGATGGAGGTAGCACATGGCAAGTGCAGACAAATCCAACAGAAACAAACCTACGTGGAGTTTGTTTTGGAACAGATCTGAAGGGAATAGCAGTAGGTCTTAATGGAACTATTATTTATACCAGTGATGGAGGAGCAACCTGGAAGGAAAGTGCTGATGGTGGATACACGAGATGGTAATCAGTCTTTCTAACAGAAACCGGAAATGCCTGGGCTGTTGGGAGTAAAGGAAGTATAGCTTATTCAAGTGATTGGGGTCAAACCTGGGTGGCCCAGGAAAGCGGTGTATCTGTAAATGTTGAGTTGTGGGAGGTCTATTTCATAAACGACTCTGAAGGTTGGATTGTTGGTGGTGATCAGGATGGTGGCGTTATTCTTCATACAAAAAATGGTGGTGTTTTAACAGGTGTTGATGAGCGTAACAATAAATATGTTAAAAACTATGGCCTTGAACAAAACTATCCCAATCCACTAAATGAAAAAACCCGTATAGAGTTCAAAATTCCCAAAAAAGGCCATGTAAATCTTTCAATCTATAACCAATCGGGGCAGATAGTTAAAAAACTGGTTAATACTGAACTGAATGAAGGGGAACATACCAGAATATGGAATGCACAGGATATTTCAGCCGGCACCTATTTTTTACATCTTGAATCAAACGGGATAATTAGCGTGCAGAAACTAATTATAATAAAGTAGTTAAATCAATGAGACTCAAATTTCATGTACGAAGTACCTTGAAATTTGTAAGTCGAATTTCTGTTAAAGCTAATCCTGCGACATGATTTCCTGGATAAGAACCAGGAAACATTCAGATAATCTATTCAATTATCCTGCCCAATTCTCCCTATGAAGTAGTTATAACTCATTTTAAATTTCATTGGTTGTCCTGTTTTCGTCAATGCAGCACCCAAATTAGAAAAATCAATACCATAAACGAATCAGGAATCCTTAAACCCTTAATCATATCCCCCTTGAGGGGGAATCAAAGGGGGTGGATTTAATCACCTGTCATACCTTTAATACATTTCTCAATTTCTATGATCACCAAAT
>JAUWMO010000290.1 GCA_030613125.1 Bacteroidota bacterium
ATCAAGAATTACCTCTGATAATGCCCGGGATGTATTTGGAATGTAATGTCAATTGTACGTATCGGAATTTATTATTCACTTCGTTTCCCGAAAATCGGGGCTAAGTTCAAAGTTATTCATTGATATATACCAAGTTATAACATTTTATTAATCATTCTGGTATTAAAGGCTGAGGGCGCCTTATTCCACAATCATTCAAATTTAGCAGTTTCATTTGAATAGTATTAACCTTTTTAATTCACCCTGTGAAATAAATCAAAGATTTATTGCAAAGCAATATTTCACAGGGTAAATTTGCGAAGCTATGTTTATAATGAACTAAGAAAAAGAATGAAATCCCGAAATCAGAATTTATTGATCATTTATACTGGTGGAACAATAGGAATGGTAGAGGATCCGGATGACAAATCACTTAAGCTCCTCGATTTTAATCACATTTCAGAAGAGATATCTGAACTAAAAAAAATTAAACACAGTATAACATGGAAAAGCCTTGATCCGGTTATTGACTCATCTTATATCAACCCTGAGAATTGGATACAGATGGCGCAGATGGTCTTTGATTATTATAATGAATATGACGGTTTTATTATTCTGCATGGGACAGATACTATGGCCTATTCAGCTTCTGCATTAAGCTTTTTGCTTGAAAACCTGCGAAAACCTGTTGTGTATACTGGTTCTCAGCTTCCAATCGGACTTATCCGTACCGATGGAAGGGAAAACTTAATATCTGCGATTGAGGTGGCTTCCTCCACGAATGCTTTCGGGCCAATGGTTCCGGGTGTTACTATTTGTTTTGAGAATAAGCTGTTCAAGGGAAACCGTACAACTAAGTTCAGCGCTGAGGATTTTAATGCTTTCATATCACCAAATTATCCGGTACTCGCTGAGTTAGGTGTACACTTAAAATTTAATAAGGAGGCAATAAACTATCCGGAACATAATAAGACCCTCAGGGTTTATAATCAACTTGATCCAAATATTGCCATTTTGAAAGTATTTCCTGGGATTTCTTCAGATTTTATTAAAAACTTTTTTACTAATTTTAAATTGCGGGCTGTTATTTTTGAAACTTACGGATCAGGTAATGCACCAACTGAAGCCTGGTTTATTGACATTCTTCACAACTACATTAACCATGGTGGAATAATTCTGAATGTAACACAATGCATGGCCGGACGGGTTGAACAAGGAAAATATGAAACCGGTCTGGCATTACAAAATGCGGGGGTTATAGGAGGTTCAGACATTACAACAGAAGCTGCAGTTACCAAGCTGATGTTTCTTCTGGGGAAAGGTTTAGATCGGGAAAATCTTATTTTCTGGTTGAATAACTCAATTAGTGGAGAAATTAATTAGCATATACATTTTTTTTTTGTATTTTGTCCGCTGAATTCTTTGACATTTTTATTAGATGGAGAGGTGACCGAGTAAATGGAGAGGTGACCGAGTGGTTGAAGGTGCACGCCTGGAAAGCGTGTGTGCTGTGTGGAACAGTACCGAGGGTTCGAATCCCTCTCTCTCCGCAGGGGTGGAGAGGGATGAGAACAGAAGGGAGGGGGAGTAATCCCTCTCTGTACAGAAAAAAATATTGTTTCTAAAATAAATTTTTTTAATAATTGTAGACTTAAATTTCTTTAATAACTAAACAGATCATTAACTATGAAAAGATTATTTGCTTTTGTAGCAGTTATTACATTGCTTGGCTTCGGAGCATCACAATATGTAGTTGCCCAGGAGGATCCTACTGAAACCTCAGCTGTTGAAGAAGTAACACAGGAAAGTGCACCTGCGGAAGGTGGTGAGCTTCATAAAAAGATCAAAGCCAAATTTATTGAAGGTGGCGCACAATTTATGGGTGCTATTTTACTTACTTTGATTTTTGGATTGGCATTGGCAATTGAAAGGATCATTTATCTGAACCTGGCTACAACCAACACAGACAAATTACTTAAAAAGGTTGAGGATGCCTTAGAAAACGGGGGTGTTGATGCCGCCAAAGAGGTTTGCCGGAACACACGTGGTCCGGTAGCCAGCATATTCTATCAGGGACTTGATCGTTATGATGAAGGTATTGAAATGGCAGAAAAATCAGTTATCGCATATGGCGGTGTCCAGATGGGACTTTTAGAGAAAAACCTTTCATGGATTGCTCTTTTTATTGCTATTGCTCCTATGCTTGGTTTCATGGGAACAGTTATTGGGATGATTGACGCATTTGATAAGATACGTATTGCAGGTACCGTTTCAGCACAACTGGTGGCAGGAGGTATACAAATAGCCCTGATCACCACTGTATCAGGTCTGATTGTTGCAGTAATCCTGCAGATCTTTTACAACTATATCTTATCAAAAATTGACGCAATTGTAAATTCAATGGAAGATTCTTCTATTGCGCTCATCGATATCCTGGTCAAATTCAACGTTAAAAAATAATAATTCAGATCATGTCAGGGAAATTTACCAAAATTATCAACATAATCCTTTGGATACTTCTTGGTGTATCTGTTATACTGGTAGTACTTTTTTACTTTGGAAAAATAGTGCCAGGAACTGAGGATACCAATATGGAGGAACCAGTGATTACCGAGATGTTCCTGCGCTGGACTTATCTAATGGCAATTGCATCAGCTTTGCTTGCTCTTGGTTTTTCATTGTTCCATGCAATTATGAACCCAAAAGCGCTGAAGCAGACTTTATTTGTAGCATTAGGGGCGGCTGTGCTTATTATTGTGGCATATTTTCTGTCGTCAGATCAAATTCTTAATATGCCAGGATATGAAGGCATAGAAAATGAACCTGGCACTCTTAAATGGGCTGGAACAGGATTGTATGTGACCTATCTTTTAGCAGGTCTTGCGGTGCTTTCGATTTTTTACAGTGAAATAGCAAAGTATTTTAAATAAATTATAAAATTATAAGACCAACCAATGGCAAAAAGGGAATTACAACCGATCAATACAGGATCAATGGCGGATATTGCCTTTCTACTCCTCATTTTTTTCCTTGTAACAACAACAATGGATGTAGATACCGGGTTGATGAGAAGGTTGCCGCCAATTCCTGATAAAGACCAGGAAGAAAGTGATGACAAGATCAAAGAAAGAAATGTTTTTGTTGTTAATATCAATAAATTTAACGATCTTCTTGTTGAAAATGAATCGCTACACCTTCTTAGTTTACGTGACAGGGCAAAAGAGTTCATAGCAAATCCGGAAGACAGGGATGACCTTCCTGAAAAGGATTGGAAGGAAATCCCATATTTTGGACGCGTATATGTTCCTAAAAATCCTATCATATCCCTTAAAAATGACAGGGGGACCTCTTACGGGATCTATTTGAGGGTTCAGAATGAATTACTTGCTGCTAAAAATGAACTCAGGGATGAACTTGCTGTACAAACATTTAGCAAAAAATATAATGACCTTGAAGAAGATGAACGGGATGCTATAAAAAAATACTATACTGCTGTATTATCGGAAGCTGAACCTAAGAATATTGGAGGAGGGAAATAATAATGTCAAGATTCAAAAAAAAAGGTAAAAAGGGTGTCGGATCTATTAACACAGCTTCACTTCCCGACATTGTGTTTATGCTCCTTTTCTTTTTCATGACAACCACTGTTATGAAAGAAGTTGATCTGAAGGTTGCTATGCATCTTCCTGATGCTACCGAGGCTAAAAAGCTGGAAAAAAAAGATCTGGTTTCTTTTATATATATTGGAAAACCATTATCTCAATTTCAGAAACTGTATGGTACTGAACCCAAAATCCAGCTGAATGACCAGTTCAAGGAAGTTCGTGATATTCAAGACTTTATTGCCCAGGAAAGAGATGCAATGAATGAAGCCGATCAGGCAAAAATGTCAGTCTCGTTAAAAATTGACGAGAATACAAAAATGGGTGTTGTAAATGATGTAAAACAGGCCCTTAGAAGAGCCCAGGCCCTGAAAATCAATTACTCGTCAGTGAAAGTTGATAAGATGAAATAGTTTTTTCATAAATGATCTCACGGGGCGTTAGGTTTAACGCCCCTTTTTTATTCGAAAAGTTTTTAATTAAGTACATAAAATATTTCATATATAGAATTATTAGGTAACTTTAACCAGTACAGGTACCTGTATAAACAAGTTATCTGACATTTCATTTAACATTGATTTTTTTTTTAAATATTTTTAACTTAAACAAAATCCAACATGAAAAATCTATCCTGGTTCGAAAAATTTAAAGAAAGAAAAATTGGTCAAACCCTGGCTGTTTACCTGGGCAGTGCCTGGGTTTTTATTGAGGCCCTGAACTTCCTGATTGAAAAGTATGGCTGGAAAGTCAGGGTTTTAGATACGATCATAATTTTGGCAGTTTTCGGATTACCAGCCGTAATAATATATGTTTGGAATAATGCAAAATTCACAAAAAAGGCTATTGTTCTTCAGACAATCAATATTGTATTAGCTTTTTCGGTGATTGGATATAATTATATACGGCCAGGTAGCATTAACCCTACTGAACTACGGCTACTTAGTTT
>JAUWMO010000058.1 GCA_030613125.1 Bacteroidota bacterium
ATGCCAAACATGCGCTTTCCCCACTATCCAAATTATATCCTCTTACTGACATTAAGTGAGCATATTCTTTGACGTATTCAATATCCTCAGGAAAATGTACTTTTTCGACTGCTGGAAGATTTAATAACTTTTCAATTGTATCTTTTTGTTTGCGAGCTATTATTTCATCATATACTTTATCCAATATGATTAATTTATTAGACAGAATCCTTGGGAGAGAAAACAAAAATTCACCTTTTATAAAGTGAATTATTACATCAGCATCGAGGATTATTTTCTTATTAGGATCTATCATGATTCTCTATCTCAGCGTCAATATCAATACCGATGTCTCTCATCAATTTAGCGTAATGAGTCTCAGAGATACTCTCTATATCAAATAGTTTTTTTGCAATTTCACCATAATCTCCTATTACTAAATCTTTTTTTCCTGGCAAATATAAAGCTGGATCAAAACCATGTTTTATGGCTTCTTTACAAACATTGTAACGATAATCCTCGTACTTATCTATGTTAATTAATTCAAGATTGTCTAATCTATATAAAAGAGCTGTTCGTGAACAGTTATAATATTGTTCAATTCTAAGAAATGTTGGGAGAGTAATGAGATTTTTTTTCTTTAACTCAGCTTCAGGAATAAGATCAAGAATTCCATCCTCGGGCATTAAAAGAAAAGAAGCAAATCTATCGGCATCAAATTCTGGTTTGTTTTTTCTATTAAATTCTCCCGTAATACATGCATGGCTTTGGAAATGATCCTGAATGAATAGGTGATAAAGCTCATGGCAAATGGTGAAATTCTGCCTACAAATAGGGTGAAATGAATTGATTAATATAAATTTATATTCACCAACTTTTACGGACATTCCAGAGAACTTCTTACTCATCTCCTTATACACTGCCACAATCCCCAATTTATGGAAGATGTTTTTAAATATAATTGGTTCTTGAGGCCCAATTCCGAGATCATTTCTAAATTGGAAAGCCTTTTTTTGTAATTCGTAATCTGCCTGTCTCATTTATCTATCATTTGCCGCATTTTAAGATAGTTCTTTATAATCTTTCTGAATTCGCTGATTTGTTTTAGATCTACATTTGTCATTTCATCAGATCTATAAGCAAAAGCCAAATCTGCAGCAACTAAATCACTATCTTCTTCAAAAAAATTAA
Source organism: Bacteroidota bacterium (assembly GCA_030613125.1). Taxonomy (GTDB): domain Bacteria; phylum Bacteroidota; class Bacteroidia; order Bacteroidales; family VadinHA17; genus JAUWMO01. The sequence continues at coordinate 1,171 of JAUWMO010000058.1, forward strand.
TAAGTTCAACACCGAATAAATCAGCAAGTGATTCAAGTTTATTAACGTCAATTTCTCTTTTCCCTGATTCATATAAACTAACTAATTCTCGGGAAATTCCTAGGCAATGAGCTACTTGATTCTGGGTTAATTGCAATTTCTCTCGGTAAGATTTGATATTTCTCACGATGATTGCATTCGGTTTCATGGTTTTAAGTTTTTTGGTTTGGATTGGTATCTATTTATACGATAGAAAAGTAATTTTGTTACAATATTAAAAAAATTTCATCAATTCTCAATAAATGTAACAGATATAATGTAATTTTATTGAAAAGTAATAATATTAAGTTGCTAAATATAAATGCTTTATTTTATTTAAATCTTTGTTACGAATTTAATGAAAACAGCGCTTTTTCCAAAGTACTCAAACATTTTTCCTGAAAAGAGAATACCTGATGTTGACATAATATTTGAGGGTATTTCATCTGAAGTAGTTTTAAATATTTTATGTTTTATTAATGCACAATTACACATTAATCCATTAGATAATGTCCAAAGAATAAATTGTTGAACATTTTATTCGCAGATTAGATCCCTTGATAAAAATAGATATAGAATCTCGTCTCGGTAGATTTATTTTTGAAAATCAGGATAAGGAGATAATCTATTTTGCTCCCCATGTAAACTTAAAATTTATACAAGATGAATTAATAAAGCAAAGAGCGGGTATAAGGGACAACCCAAATGCACTTCAAGAATTAAACATTTTTATAGCAATTCTGATATATAATGAATGATATTAAAGCTACAAATATATTTAACTCCTGCTTTGAAGAAATTATTTCACAGTTCTATCCAAGAAAGAAAGATTCTACAAAGGGTGTATTATTTAGTGAACTAATTGAAAAGTTAGATATTAAAAAATAATTATTGTTCTATTCCAATAAGGGAGGAAAGTATATTTCAAAAACCCTAACCTATTTGCCTTCCGTTGAATAATACCTTATTATCGGTGTCCTGGATGTATTGTTGCAAACCATAGAGTTGACGTAGATCCTCTTGGAATCTGTTCGAGAACAGAACATGCAGGGGAGCAAGAAACCCTGACAGAATCGTCGGGGTTTTCTAGTTTTGGTCTGAGGCAGGAATTTTTATCTGTTTCTACTGAATAATTCTTTACATGGCCGTAGCCATTTTCGTCAAAAAGGAATTTTTCTAATCAATATCTTTGGTCTGGCAACGGGTATGGCCTGTGCTGTTCTGATATTCCTGTGGGTAAATCAACAGCTTCGCTATGACCAGGACCAGGTAAATAAACACCATATTTATCGGATAGAAAGCTTATTCTCAGCTTTTGTTATCATCGCAATTTTTACTCTTGGATTTCAATCATTTAAGGTCGCACGAACCAATACCGTAGAAAGCCTCAGGTATGAATAAATTGTTCCTGATAAGTAAAAGTAAAATAAAAATCCGAGTCTCTAAAGTGTAGTTGTTTGGTTATACCTTTTTGACAACTTTTTTTTCAAAATTCGTATAAAGTAGATAGACATCAAGAAGTTCTGGTTATTGTCCAGGTCATAATAAACATAAAATCACAAAAATGAAAAGAGTATTTGTTCTGTTGCTTCTCCTTGTAAGCCTTATAGCCTGCCAGAAAAAAACATTAACAGGAGATTTATTAATTACAGTAAAATATGATGGTATTAATGAGGAACACGTGGATTGCTGGTTATATGAAACTTACGATAAATTCGAAAGATATGAATTCCTTGATCAGCTGTTGTCTGATGAATATGGAGAGATCTTTTTTCCTGCACTTGAGCCAGGGTGGTATTACCTGGAAGCTGAAAAACTAAAATCTTCTATGTTTACTATTTATAAATTTGACTCAGTTGAAGTAGTGTCCGGCCGTCAAACCAATAAGCTATTGATCATGAGTCCGGTAAAATAGTTACTAAATAAATAATATAAGATTCATACCTCATCAAAAGCTTTGTGGTACTTTACAACTCCTTTGATCCCATGCAAAGAGCCTTTCTTAAGCTCTAATATCATAAAAACTTCTTCAGGCACATCATATTCGCAGGAAATACCATATTTTACTGAGGGTATAAAGCCGAATTTCGGGTAATATTCCGGATGGCCCAGCACTGCAATGGCGCCATATCCAGCTTTAATACATCTATTGATTCCTTCATGAATCAATGCTGAGCCGATCCCTTGCCTTTGAAATGATGGTAAAACAGCCATTGGACCAAGTGCAGCAATTTCAATACTTTTTTCTTTGGCTTTAATAGAAGCAGGACTGAATAAGATATGGCCCATAAGGTTGTTTCTTTCCTCAGCAACAAGAGAAATTAAACCAACACCTTCCCCTCTTAACTTATTAATTAATTTCCCCTCCTCTTCTCCCCGGAAAGCCATTCTGTTTATGTAGCCAATTTTGTCAAAATCATTTTGACATTCATCGCGAATAATCATTCGTTCATTATCCTTTTTTATATGATTTAGATAATCCCCCCATAAATATGATATAAAACATATTAAATGAACGTAAGTTCGACCTAAGCAAAAGTACAAATTTGATGATTATTAATCACTTCGAGGTTTAAAGATGGTTTCTTAGGTCCAGAATCTTACCTATAATGAATCTGACAATGAATATTTCATAGATACGGAAACTTTAATAATGGATGCAAAATTACTTGGACAGATAGTCACAATTGAAGAAGTGATAGAATACTATGAGAAATATATTAAAAACCCGGGAATGAAAAAGGATTACATCATTCCCGGTTTTTGGTTATTTGAAGCTCGTTCTATAACTTCCTTTATCCTTCGTTGGCGTGTTTCCTCCTTTTTGGCAAAGTTTATCCAGTTGATATACATATTCTGATATGATTCTGCAAAATTCCTGAAATTTTTATTGGCTTTTTTATTTGCCAACAGGGTTACTTTAAGATCTTGTGGCACTTCAACCTTTTTTTTCGAAGCGTAGGCTTCCTCCCATCTGCCGTTTTTTTTGGCTTCTTCAATTTTTATAAGTCCGGCGCTGGTCATTAACCCGGCATTGATCATTTTCTCAGCCCTTTTTCTATTTAAATCAGACCATATACTTCTTGCTTTTCTCGGTGTGAATTTCTGAACATAGATCTCCTCATCCACCCTTTTTATAGTACTATCGATCCATCCAAAACAGAGAGCTTCTTCAACTGCATCATTATAAAGTATCCTTGGCTTACCGGTATGTTTTTTATAGTAAATCAGCCATATCTCAGGCTTTGAATCGAAATTGTTTAGCAACCAGTTACGCCACTCTTTCCTGTTCGTTACATAAAGGGTTTTTGTAATTTTCATTAAGTCAAATGGTTTTTGCTGTCCAGGCCAGTATTGCAGCAGGTAAAGTATGTGCAATATATAATAAACCGGCAGCTATCACAACGTCAATCGGTCCTTGTGCTACAAGAGCATATGTATAAATAATAACCAGCGTTGTGATCACAAAAATACTGTATGAATATCTTAAAGAATTGGTAAATATTTGGATTTCCCTTTCATCAAGTTTTTCAAATCTGGTATGTGTGATTTTCCATAAACCGGTTTTCACAAAAACATAAACAAAACTGACTATTGCAACTCCGGCCAGTACTGATTCAATTATAAAAAGATAAACGCCAGGGCCAGACTTTTTCAGAATTTCAAAAACAACAATGAATGAGATAATACTTGTGAAATTAATGAGTAAACCAATCCTTCTTTTTGATTTTGATATTTCTTTTTCCATTATTTTACCTCCTGATTATGATTTATTATTAAGTAACTCCTGACTCAATGGTTTTAGGGGTTCCGTTGAAAATATTATTGTTATAGGTAAGTCAAAAACTTCACTGATCCTGAATGCAAGGTCAAGGCTTGGATTGTACTCCTCACGTTCAAGGTAGCCTATGGTTTGGTAGTTTACACCTATTTTCTCGGCTAATTCTTTCCTTGTAAATTTCCTTTCATGACGAAGAACTGCAATCCTGTTGTATATTATTCTTGATTTCATGTTGTAAATATAAGTATAATATTGTAAATATACAACATTATGTTAGATATATTTAAGTTAATTCTAAAAAAATTGAATATCATAATCAATGACTTTATTTAAAGGGATAATACCAGGATGTAAAACATAAACTAACCAGTGCTGTGCCGTATTTTTTTTGTGGGATAAAGCTTTCTGTCAAAAAGTGTGGATCACCAAGTTCATAGATATTTGAAAATCTATTCATATAAAGTTCTTCAAGACTTGAATTTAAAAGAAAGGTAAGTGTTTTAAGATTGAAATTTCCATTATGTTCACAAACCAGACCCCCAAATCTTAAATGATCTTTCTTACTGTAAAGCCACCTGTACAGGATTCCGGCTGTTGCCTGAACGCCTTTTCCTGCATGACTTACAGAAATGATGGATTCCAGAACAGATCCATGTACAATATTATCTGGTTTTTCAATTCTATTAGCTACTTCTGGAAGGATAGAAGAATAGGCCATAATATTACACATACCTATTCCGGCATCCTGAAGAGCAATGTGATAGGAGCCGGAATGAACTGAAATATCACTTTCTCCTTTACCCCTGGTTTCAAAAAAGTCTTTTGGAATGCGGGGACCACTAATATAACCATCCGTATATTTCTGAGTTGAGCGGGAATCGGGATACATGGAGTATGTAATATTGTATTGTCAAACAATTATTTTGCAAATATAGGTAAACTACCATTCCCACAGTCGTATCCCGAACTTTCAGTCGGAGCACGATCTGCCTCTTTATTGATTTATTACTATTCGAAATCCGAAATTCTTTGCTCCCCTTCGCCCCCTACCCTTTTCTCTCCCTCAAATTCAACAATTCAACAATTCAACAATTTTAATTAATCCTTCATCTTTCATCGTTCACCATCTTTCGCCTCTTCGCCCTTTCGCTCTTTCGCCTCTTCGCCATTCTCCTCTTCCATTTCCTCCTCCTCCCATCGGTACTTAGGGCGTTGTGGACCATATTTCCGGTAATGAAATGCAAGAACTAAACCGGCAATCGCCCCTAACATATGCGATTCATATGAAATTTGGGGTTCTATAGGAAAGATTCCCCAAATCATACTTCCATATACAAAAACAACCAGCATCGAAATTGCCATCAATGGAATATAGTTCCTGATAATACCACTGATAAATAAAAAGGCTGCAAAACCATATATTAATCCACTGGCTCCTATATGGTAGGCTTCCCGTCCTCCAAACCACACCCAGATGCCTACCATGATCCAGGTCAGGAAAAAAATTCGAAATGCAAGATTGCTGTAAAAATAAAATATAGCCGATGTTAGCACTAAAAGTGGAATGGAATTATTAAACAGGTGCCTGATATCTGCATGTACGAATGGAGAAAATATAATTCCTTTCAGTCCTGAAAGCTTTCGGGGGAAAATGCCTAAAGTAGAAAAATTGAGATCAAGAGTGATTTCTACGAACCACACCAACCATAAAGAGAGTAGAAAAGCCACTGGAAAGATAAGGCTAAACCAGAATTTCTTTTTTTCTATATTTTTTACACTTTCATTTTCCAAAATTGTGTAATTATTAGCTGATTATTACAAAAACTCAATTCACTGACAAGGTGAGTTTATACCCCCCGTATTTCCGGATATTTATTACATAACCCTTCTCAAAAATAAGGTATTGTCCCTTTATTCCGATCAATCTACCGGAAAACCGGGGTGATTTATCGAGGTTGATACTCCTTATTTTAACCGGATAATATTGAACAGGGTACTGGAATTCCTGAATTTCATCATCCAGTGTGACATAATCCTGCATACCGGCAGGCAGTAATTCCACTGTTCTCTCCTTGGCAATTGCAAGGTCAATTGTTCTGTCAATTGTATCAGTAAGCATATGTCGCCAGTTTGTTTTGTCCTGCAAATGCTTTTTTAGTTCTACTTCTATTGTACCAGCAATATACCGGTTAGGAGTACAGGCCAGTTTAATAGCTCTCCAGGCCCCCTGGTCAATCCAACGGGTCGGAATCTGAGAGCTTCGGGTTACCCCAACTTTTAAACCACTTGATACTGCAAGGTAAACAAAATGGTCTTGAAGGCAATTACGTTCCGACCACTCCATATCACGGGAAATTCCCAGGTGAGCTTCACAGAGTTCAGGGCGCAGAATACAGACATCAGTCTGCGGTAAACTAATGAAGCACGGATAGCAATACCCCTGAGAAAATGACTTCTTCGTCTGCCTTCCACAATGAATGCAATGAATCTCACCTTCATAGCTTAATTTAATCTCTATACCTACAAGTTCATTCATATTTACTTTTTTCTCGCTGAGTGGAAGTTGATATTGAACCCTTTTTATCCAGTCGTTCTCACCGGGAAGGATAGATGTTTCCATTTTAAAGATCGTTCCTGTAGTATTCATTTTATATTTTATTGAAGGAATCTATAAAATAACAAAAAAAAGTTGAATTTTTTTCAACTTTTATTACACTGATATGCTGTACTTTAAGTTTTTTTATGTAAAATAGTTGTAAATTATTAGTACTATGTATTGCATAGTTCCAAAATAAATATATATCTTTGTAATGGATATTATAATGTAATGGATAGTACTATAATAAATAATAACCAATAATTTAATTAATAAATACATAATAGTATGAAACAGACCTATAGTATAAATTTAAGCGGATTGATTTTCAATATTGATGATGATGCTTATTTTGAATTAAAGAGGTATCTGGAACAAATTGAGAATCATTTTGCAAACGAAGATGAAGGACATGAGATTATGACCGACATCGAGGCCAGGATTGCAGAATTGTTGCAAGAACGCATGAAAGGCGCAAAACAGGTGGTTGCCATGAAAGATATTCAGGAAATCATGGGTATTCTCGGTGATCCTGAAGAAATTGGCGAACAGGAAAACGGTTCGGGAGGAAAGAAAAAAATGAAGTTCGGACCTTCCGGATATCGAAGAATCTATCGTGATCCTGACAACCGAATTCTAGGAGGGGTTTGTTCAGGCATGGGAGCCTACTGGCAAATTGAACCGTGGATTTTCAGGGTAATTTTTCTTATTGCTATTATTGGTTTTGTTGGTCCAATAATATATCTGATCCTCTGGATTGTGATCCCGGAAGCCCGAACTGCAGCTCAGAAACTGGAGATGAAAGGGGAACCGGTGAATATTTCCAATATTGGTAAAACAGTAAAAGAAGAATTCCAGAATGTAAAGGACCGTATGAATTTATAAGGTTGTATGTTGGAATAATATTAAGTAAACATTAAAAAAAGCAAATAATGAATGTTGAAAATACACAAGCCCAAATGAGGAAAGGAATACTGGAATATTGTATTTTTTCCATCCTCGAGAAAGATTCAGTTTATGCGTCTGATATTATCAAAAAACTAAAAGAGGCCAAGGTGATTGTTGTGGAAGGAACACTTTATCCGCTTCTAACACGTCAAAAAAATGCCGGCCTGCTAAGCTATCGTTGGGAAGAGTCAACACAAGGCCCTCCCCGGAAATATTATGAGCTCACCGACAAAGGAAAAGAATTCCTGAGGGAGCTTGATAAATCATGGCTCGAACTGGTTGATGCTGTGAAAATGGTCAGGAATAAAAAGTAATTTCTAAACCGCTAACAAAAAAAAAATGAAAAAGACTATAAAAATAAAAATTGGTGGAGTCGTTTTCCATATCGATGATGATGCCTATGATATGCTAAAGGAATATCTGAATTCACTTAATGATCATTTCAAAGGAATGGAAGGAGGGACAGAGGTGATTGATGATATTGAGACCAGGATTGCTGAAATTTTCGAGCAAAAAGTTGGTGACCGGAAAGAGGTTATTGACAAAAATGATGTAGTATCAATGATTGAGATCATGGGGGAAGCAAAAGATATCATTGATGAGGAAGAACCTTTTACTACTGGCACTGAAAAGACTTACTCACGAACAGGTAAAAGATTATACCGCGATCCTGATAATGCAATATTAGGAGGGGTTTGCGGCGGACTTGGAGCTTACTTCAATGTTGATCCTGTTTGGTTCAGGATTCTTTTTATTATACTGGTTTTTGTATACGGCTTAGGACTGGTCTACATTATCCTCTGGATAGTTCTCCCAAAAGCTGAAACTACAACCCAGAAACTTGAAATGAAAGGAAAAAATGTAACTGTTCAGAATATTGAAAGATCATTAAAGGAGGAGTATGAAAGTGTAAAAGGAAATTTCAGGAAAATGAAAGATTCCAGAGCATATAACCGTTCAACTGAGGCAGTAAATGAAGTATTCAGGGGTATTGGAAATATTATTCTGATCTTTCTTAAGTTAATCCTCATGATCATAGGGATTGTACTAATAATTGCAGGATTTTCAGTTCTCATAGCTGTTCTCGGAGCATTATTGTTTAGTAATGTATTATTTTTTCCCGATATTTTTGATGTTCCAAGATTTTATTTACCACACATATTGCCAATATTTACTGCCCAGGCAAACGTTCCTTTTGTTTTGATCGCACTGATGTTAACCATTATGATCCCCTTAATAGCATTGATCTATGGTGGTATAAAATTGATTTTCCGCTTTAAAGTAAATGATAAGGTAATTGGACTTATTGCATTTATCATTTGGTTTATATCCCTTGCCGGTTTGGCAACAGTAGTTGCATTTGAAGGAGCCAATTTTGATGAAAGAGCCAGAATAACAAATACATATCGGCTTGAAGATACCCAATCGAACACATTGTATCTGCAAATAAATGATCTGCCTGATTTTGCTGACCAAATGGAATTTGTTTCTATTGAAATTGAGAACGAAGGTATTTATCGTGATCCCAATACAGGGACAATATATGGCAAACCCGGATTGGATATAGTAAAGAGCGAATCGGGGGAGGTGGAACTCGAGGTCCGGAAAAGATCCCGGGGGCGGAATTCCCAGATAGCCTGGGAACATGCAAGGGAGCTCGAGTATTACTGGGATCAAAAGGACTCCTTGGTCATCTTCGACCCTTACTTTAAACTTCCTGATGGACAAAGGTGGCGAGACCCCTCGGTAAGGCTCAGATTAAAATTACCTGAAGGAGAATCGGTTTATTTTGAAGATGGAATGACCAGAATTATACACAATATAAGATATATTACTCATACCCGGGATTATGACATGATTGGGAAAGTATATACGATGACAGAGGAAGGGTTGGAAGAGGTTGTTGAATCGACGGAATAAATCAATGAGACTCAAATTTCATGTACGAAGTACCTTGAAATTTGTAAGTCGAATTCCTGCCTGCCGTTCGGCAGTTCAGGCAGGGATCCCGAAAAGACGGAGTCTTATTCGGGATCGGATGGGGTTATATTTCCCGTCACTTGCGGCGTATAGAAAAAGCAAATAAGTATAGGCGTTTAGGTGGCATATTTAATTATTTGTCCCGATAGCTATCTGGATCGAAATTTTGCCGAAGGCCTGCCCAACTTCGTCATTCAGGCGGGCATCTGCCAAAGGCATGCCCATGGCACCTTTGGGAGATATTTATTTCTGAAAATTATTTTCTTACCCCTTCTCAGGATTATAAGATATTAGATATTGGTCTGTCTGTTTTTATGTCCGGGGAAGGGGTTGCTAACCCCGCCTCCAGTCTTATTGCTGAAAGAAGTATTTTATCAGCGACACTGTGTATTTAAAAACCCTGACAATTTAACTACGTAATTAAAAACGTAATTAACTACGTAGTATTTACTTATCATATCACATTTTTATTTCTGAACTTAGCGTAGCCTGACCCCGCCCGGATGACCTCCCTGCCCGACTGCGTCGTTCATGCGGGCGTTCGGACGGGCGGCCAAAGCCTTTGGCGACGGCTCGCAGGCAGGTTCCCCGCCGCTTGCGGCGTATAGAAAAAGTAAAATACCTTTGAGATACCCCGCTGCTTGTCCCAGGGATCCCTTACTGGGCGGCGGGGAGGTTCATTCAAAAAACTGACGTGTTGTGTTTAAGAGTAAGGTAGTATTACATTTGAGGTGCTATTAGGCACTGGTATTTCGCAATCAATCTATGTGTGAAAGGGTCCCCCAACCATCAAAATTGCAGTCATTGATAAAACCTATCTCATTCATCTTTTTAATCCAATCTTTAAATTTTTCTTCCACTAAACTAATGGGCGGAGTCATCCCGATTATTGAATACTGATTTTTTGTCGATCTTTCAATTCCATAAACTTCATATCCAATTTTTTCCAAATCCTTTTTTAATTCATCGGCATTTTTTTTGGTTTTGGAATAGAAAAAAAATTCCATTCCTTTAGGTTCCTCTATCTTATTATCATGTATGTTTAGCAAATCTAAATATCGGTCGGCAGAATCCTTCTGACCTTTTAAATTACTTTCGAATTTTTTTACAGAGATAAACGGATTTGGAAAATCAAATATGTCCATTCTTAATTTGTAATTTTCGCAATGCTTGTGCCAACATTCCATTATAAAAGCAGTTGCTGCGCAGAACTACCATCTTTTCAACTTGAACAGAAGGTAGCATAAAGCAAGGAATATTCCTTCAACACAAAGTCAGTTATTACCTTTGTACATTTGTTCCCTGACTGCTATTTCACTGCGGTAAGTTCATTTTCCGGAGCAATTCAATATATCTTGGGTTGTCTTTCATTTGATCATATCTAAACATATTGGTAGCTATGTAAGTTATGTCAAAATTTTGCAGTTCATACATTTTTTCAAGATAATCCAACGCTTTTTCAAAGTTATTCACCTGTAAATATTTTCTTACTTTAAGTTGTTCACTTATATGACAGTCTTTACTCCCATACTCTTCATTTAGCTTTAGTAGTTCCTCAATGGCCGCGACATGCCCGTATTCATGAAATACTTTTTCGATGATTGCTTTTACTTCATCATCCCAACAGACAACCTTTTTCCATTGATTGAACCATTTTTCGTCACGACTATCCCAATAAGTACCTGCCAAATTATTAGCGGCAAAGCCAAAATTTGGATCAATTGAGAGTGCTTTTTCGAAATGTGTAATTGCAGACTGATAATCACCCTCATTATTCATAACTACTCCATATAGCCCCAGAACCAAGGGTTTCAGCGGATCCAGTTCAAGCCCCAGCTTTGCCTGGATTACTGCTTCATCCGACATTCGCAGTATCATTAATAAATGGGCATAGTATAACCGGCATAATGCATTGTTCGGATTCAACTCAAGGGATTTTAAAAATTCCCTTTCGCCCTGCTCCCAATCCCATTCAGTCCACACTGTATTTATGGCTTTTACATAATGTGCCTGTGCTGAATTGGGGTCTAGCTCAAGGGCCTTGTTTAGATATTTATATTTTTTTGAAAGAGTTTCAGATTTCGGAAAAATATTAAATTCTCCAAGCACACCCCATGCATTTGCAAGGCCTGCATAAGGGTCAGCCCATTCCGGATCTTTTTCAATGGCGATCTGAAAATAGTTCAATGCTTTTTCAATGGACTCCTGGTTAAGCTTTTCCCAATAAAATTGCCCCATCAAATAGGCATCGTAGGCCTCGGGATCTACCGTCCTGGTTTCAGCCAATAGACTTTCTTCCAGAGGAGTCAATATAATATTAATCTCTTCAGAAATTTGTTTCGTTACCCTGTTATACAAATTTAGAATTTGACTTTTTTCTTCACGAAAGTCCTGAACCCAGAGTTGTTGCTCTTCCGGAAAAGCGCTGACTAGTCTTATCTGTATACAAACACTATCCCCTCCTATACATGAGACTGAGGCCTCGATCACAGCATCTACCTTCAATTCTGATGCAATTTCCGGTATCGACATCTCAATCCCCTTAAAAACTCTGGATGATGTTTCAGAAATTACCCTCAGTGCACCAATTTTCCCCATATCCCCGATCAGTCCGGAATGCATTCCTGCAATATAATATTCAAATTGATCGTCGCCTGTATAATTTTTAAAAGGAAGAACTACCAGTGATTGAATGGACTCTGCAAGTTTTTTTTGATCGTCTTTGAATTTAAGCAACCGCAGCTGTGTT
>JAUWMO010000299.1 GCA_030613125.1 Bacteroidota bacterium
AATGGAGACATTGAAAAGGCACATATTTCTCAGGCAATTTCACATATGGCGTATATATCCTACCGGACTGGAAATCAACTTTTAAAAATAGATGGCACAACAGAAAGATTTATTGAAAATGATAAAGCAAACGAGCTTTTGGCGCGTCCGGATGGTGGTCGTGCTCCCTGGAAAATTCCCGATACTGTATAATAACCAGAATCAATTTTAAAATCAAAAAAGAAAAACGAAAAATGAATACTAAAGATGCAACGATGATTGCAATAAAAAGTGCATTTACAATTTCAGTAATTATGGTTATCGGATTATTCCAGGTTGGTGCTGCATCCGGACCTAAGCTCCGGGCAGGAGTAGCAAAAGTAAACATAACCAATATTGGATCCGGACGACTGGTTAATGATTCATTGTATGTCAAAGCCCTGGTTCTGAGTGGTACCAAAACCGCAGTAATTATTTCCCTTGACGCTATAGCTATTGATGGAATAGGATCGGTTGGCATAGACTATCTTGCTAATGTCCGTACGCAAATACAAGAAGAACTGAACATCGAAGCGGCAAATATCCTTATCAATACCACACATGTTCACGGAGCAGGATATATTGTATGTGCAGATGTTGAAACACGGACCATACAGGCAGTGAAAAAAGCCTGGCAAAATATGGTCCCGGTTAATATCGGAGCAGGTACAGGATATGAAGACAGGATCATGGAGAACCGCAGGCTTAAGCTGAAAAACGGCAAAGAATGGACCATACGCCATGCCAATCCACTGCCCCCTGAAGAAGAAGTGGTTGGCATTGGACCGGTAGATCCGGAAATAGGGATACTGCGGCTGGACAGGAAAAACGGGAAAACCTTAGCTGTGGTATTTAATTTCGCATGTCATCCTTACCAGGGTGTTCCAGGCAAAACAATGACAGCAGATTTTCCCGGGTTTGCCTCAAAAGTGATAGAAGAAAATATGGGTGATGGTGCAACAGCGATTTTTATTCAGGGATTTTCCGGGGACATTTCTACCGTTTTGTATAAGGATGTGAATAGTCCGCGGGATGCGGAATTGCTGGGAAATATGCTGGGTATCAGTACTCTGAAGGCATTAAATGAGATACCCGCAGGAAAGGGCGGGGATTTGAATGTTATTACTGAAATTATCAAACTGCCCAGAAGAACAGATCTGCCTGAGCGCATTGATTCTCTGAAAGCCGAAGAAGCAAGGCTGCTTCAATCCTTACGGTCAACAAGTCTCAACCTGAAGACATTTATTCCTCTGTTCATTAAATACAATTTAAGTGATGAATATCCATCGTATTATTCTCACAGGTATTTACATGATGAAATGATGGGAAGGAATGATCTGGAAAACCTGGATACCGAGAACAGAAGAAACATAGATAAATATCTGAGGAACATTTATGCAATGGAAAGGCTGGCAAGGATACAGGAGAATATGTATTTTTTAGAGAAGTTTTACGAACTCAATATGGCCGCAGGGGAAGAAACAATCGATGTTGAAATTCAGGCTATGAGAATCGGGAATTTTGTACTTATTACTTTTCCCGCAGAAGTTTCTGTTCAGGTTGGCCTCAACATTAAGAAGATATCACCCTATGAATTCACTTTTGCTGCAGGTTATACGAATGGTTATATCCATTATGCACCAACAGCTGAGCAATTTGAGGGTGAAGCGTATGAGGATACCAATTGCCTTTTAGCACCAGAATGGCAGGAGATTTATGAGAAAAAAGTATCGGAAATGCTGAAAAAACTATGAAAATGAAATACTTAATAACAATTCACTTTTTTCTGTTTCTCTTTTTAATTGGGATATTTACATGCTGCAAAAAACCGAAAGAAAACATTTATGAAAATTATTCCTGGATAAGCGAAATCCGTGATGATCATCCGAGGTTGTTCTTCAATAAAAAGTCATTTAAACAAATCAAAAACAGAGCTTTAAATGATGAGCACGAATTATTCAGGGAAATGAAAAGCAGGGTTGATTTAATGATCGGGCAAAAAATCGAATTTACGGATCCACTGGTACCGGACGGAACACAGAATGCTGATCACATGTACGGAACCAGGGCAGCTGAAGCTGCTTTTGTATACCTTGTTTCAGAGGATGAAAAATACCTTGATTTAAGCAAAGAAATTCTGATCAAATTAGTTGATTATTACACCCTTAGAAATGAAAATAACTTAAATATTCAATGGTACGCCTTTTCCAGAATTAACGCATTGGCTGCGTATGATTGGATATACAACGACCTTACAGAAAAAGAAAGGACTGGAATTGGTAACCCTCTTCTCCATGCCATTAATGAAATGCTTTCTACAGATAGAGGATCCGTTTTCAGAAAAAATTACGGAGATATAAAAACCGGCTTTTATGGTCCTCCCTATCTGCCATGGTACGCTGGGATTGTTTTCCACAAAACAGGTATTGATGATAGCCTGTCGACAAAATTATTACAAAAGGGATATGATGATCATACTGCACTTCTTAAATACAGGAGCAATATTTCCGGAGATGATGGAGGAGCTGCTTCTGCTGTCTTAGGATATTGCATGGGTGCGTATCCATGGGCTGAGTATAATTTTTTCCACACATTTAGTTCAGCCACAGGACTTGATCTATCGCAAGAATGGCCATATATTCCCAAATTCATTAATTATATATTTTGGAACTGGTTACCAGGAGATAAGCTATTTGGTTATGGAGATGCAAATCACCGTGATAATAATCTCCCCTTGAGGTATTTACATATTCATTTATCTCAAATGATCCATTTTTATGGTAAAACTCAGCCGGAGTTAATTTCTCTGGCAAAATGGATGCAAACAAAGGTTCAAAGACAAGCACAGAATACTTTTCCATTTACCCGTTTTTTATTGACGAATACTTGTGATGAAATAAAGCCTCAAGGTCCTTCTGAAAATCTGCCCGGGGCAAATCACTTTGAGAACATGGGACAACTGTTTATGAGGTCCGGGTCAGGACCTGATGATACATATGCCTTATTCACAGCTGGCGGAATTTTAACTCAGCACAGACATTATGACAATAACAATTTTGTAATTTTTAAAAATGGATTTTTGACATTAGATGCAGGAACCCGGCCTCAACCAGGGCTCCATCTGTCCCATTATTATGCCCGAACAGTCGCTCACAACTGCATAACCATTAAAATGCCCGGAGAAATAATGCCGGATTATTGGGATTCCGGACCTGCGCTCAGTGAAAAGGAAGTCCCGGTTTTTCCAAACGATGGCGGGCAGAATAATATGATGGGATCAGAAGTTATCGCTTTTGATGAGAAAGAGGAATATGTTTATATTGCCAGTGATGCTACAGAATCATATCACCAGGATAAAGCTAAACTTGTTCTCCGTCAGTTTGTATTCCTGCCGCCTGATCACTTCGTAATACTTGACAGGGTATCTTCAACTAAACCCGAGTATAAAAAAAGATGGCTTCTCCATACTGCTGCAGAACCCATGGTTAATACCAGTGAATTTTACACTGACCACCGGGGAGGTCGGCTGTTTTGCAAAACACTATTCCCCGAGAATGCTGAACTTAAAAAAATTGGTGGCCCG
Source organism: Bacteroidota bacterium (assembly GCA_030613125.1). GTDB lineage: Bacteria > Bacteroidota > Bacteroidia > Bacteroidales > VadinHA17 > JAUWMO01. The sequence continues at coordinate 3,602 of JAUWMO010000299.1, forward strand.
GGAAAACAATTCTGGTCAGATGGAAGAAATTGGGCACTGCCGGAATTAACACCTGATGATTGGAATTATAATAGTATGCGTTGGTTGGATAATAATCATGATTTATTTGGACAATGGCGAATTGAAGTGACTCCGGGTAAGTCAAATACTGATGATATTTTTCTTCATCTTTTACAGGTTGGAGACTCCTCGCTCCAATCAATGGCTAATTCAATACCTTTAAAGACTGATGATATGGTTGGAGTCCGTTTTGTTCATGAAAAGAAAGAATATGAAGTAATGTTCTTTGTAAAAGATAAGGCCGGGGGGAAAATTTCCATCACTCAAAATGGGCAGAAAATATTGGAAGAAAATTTTTCAGATAAAGTAAAACACAATTAAAATAAAGGAGGCATAATTATGAAATCAGAAAACAGACGTGGATTTATTAAGAAATCTATGGTGGCCACTGCCGGTTTGACCGTCGGAGCGCCTGCGTATATCAAGGGATTCGTAAAGAACAATCCCAATGATGTAATCAATGTAGCAGTTGTAGGGATCAGAAGCCGTGGGGGATTTTACGGAGGTGGTGGGCATACGGCTAATTTTACAAAAATCAAGAATTCGAGAGTTGTGGCTATCTGTGACATTGATGAGAATCTCTTTCCTCAGGCAATTGCAGATATTGAAAAACTCGGTGGTGATAAACCAAAAACAGTCGTTGATTTTCGTGAATTGCTTGATGATCCGGAAATAGATGCTGTCTCCGTTGCGACACCTGATCACTGGCACGCAT
>JAUWMO010000380.1 GCA_030613125.1 Bacteroidota bacterium
CGGACTTTATGGACAAACACTAATTAATATTACAGGTATAAATGTTATCCTAGTTCACTCAACACTTTGATGATTTCCATACTTATAATACTAACCCGGCGTCCTTCAAGTGTTATTATTTTATCATGTTTGAATTCATTGATTGTCCTTATAAAACTTTCTTTGGTTGTTCCAGCCATTTCAGCCAGTTCCAGTCTTGTGAGCGGGAAGTCAAATTCATAATTGTGATAGATCTTTTCAGAAAAATGTAGTATCACTTCTGCAACTCTTCCGGGTAGTTGTTTATGGGAAAGACTCATTAATCTATCGATAAAAAAAAGTCCATCCTGACTCATCCTGCGAATCAATCCCATGGCAAAGTTTCCATTTTTCTGCAAAATGGAAACAAATGTAGCATAGTCTATTATAAGAATTTCAGATTTGTCAATTGAAGAAGCAGAACACTGATAGATTTCATTACCAAAAATTGAAAACAAACTGATAAAATCACCTTCAGAAAGTATTGACAGGCTAAGCACCTTATTATTTCTACCTTCTTTGGAAAGCTTTACCAAACCTGATATAACATACATAGGATGCGAAGTACGGGTACTCTGTTTAAATATTATATCCCTTTTATTATAATTAACTGCATTGCTATTCAGGAAAATCTGTTTTTTTTCATCTTGTGATAAATACCTGAAAAACCAACTCTGTTCCAGATTCTTTTGAAGACGAGTATTCATAATAGCTTAATAGAAATAAATATGGATCAAAAATAATAAAATAATTAAAAAGGTGATCTACTTCTCCTAAAAAAGATGATATATCTCATCAAAATATAATAATCTATCTCATCAAAAAACTGAACCAACACAAGCAGATCTGATCTAATTTTATATCAAAGTTTTATAATGATGTCAAACAACGGAACGCAAAAAATTTTAGTAATAGATGATTCAGCCACAAATGTGGTCCTCCTTGATGCAATACTTCGAAAAGAAGGATATGAAGTCATAACATCGCTTACTGCAAAAGAAGGATTAAAGTACGTTTCCAGCATAAACCCTGATCTGATACTTCTTGATCTTCTTATGCCTGAAGTCAGCGGTTTTGATTTTATGAAAACATTTAATAAAATGGAAAAAAAAAAGGATGTTCCGGTTATTATTGTTTCGGCTGTTGGTACCAGCGAAAACAAACAATTAAGTAAAGAACTTGGAGCTGTAAACTTTATTAATAAACCGGTTGATATTCCCGCCCTTATTAACTTAATTAAGACCACCATTTAAGACGCTTATCCAGTCCCATCTTTTTAACAACTTTTTGGGATCAATAACAAAATACCAACCAGGACGGTTGGTATTTTGTTTATAAAAAAAATCCTATAATAAATCTTTCTGATTAAAATTTAACATTAATTTAACATCTCATTTTACATCATTTAATTTTTATAAAAATACTTTTGCAGAAACTTAATCCCCAGCAATGGAAAAATATTATCTGATATTCGTTGTTATCTTGTTTGCTTTGGCCATTTCTGACCTGATTGTTGGTGTAAGTAATGATGCAGTTAATTTTCTGAATTCATCAATAGGATCAAAAGCGGCGCCTTTCAGAGTGATCATGATTGTTGCTGCACTTGGCGTCCTTGTAGGAGCTACGTTTTCTTCCGGAATGATGGAAGTAGCCAGGAAAGGTATTTTCCATCCAGACCAGTTCTATTTTGGCGAAATAATGGTACTGTTCCTGGCAGTAATGATGACAGATATTATTTTACTTGATATATTTAATACATACGGCCTGCCAACATCCACAACCGTATCAATTGTATTTGAATTGCTTGGAGCTGCCGTAGCTATTTCCATTATCAAAATATCAAATTTAGACGGTGATGCCGGATCGATGGCAAATTATATTAACACTTCAAAAGCTCTTGCAATAATCTCAGGGATCCTGATATCAGTTATTGTTGCTTTTACTATTGGAGCACTTATTCAATACCTGACCAGAATAATCTTTTCTTTTAATTTTGAAAGATCCTTCAAATATTTTGGCGCATTATGGGGAGGTTTTGCCATAACCTCAATTACTTATTTTATTTTAATCAAAGGGGCAAAGGGTACCTCATTCATTTCATCAGAAGAACTACAATGGATTAAAGACCACACTTTAATTATACTTGGGTTTAGTATGATTGGATGGACAATTTTGCTTCAACTACTGATGAGCTTATTCAGATTGAATATTCTAAAGCTCATTGTACTGATAGGCACGTTTTCTCTGGCTATGGCATTTGCAGGAAACGACCTTGTTAATTTCATTGGTGTCCCTCTGGCCGGATATGAATCATATAAAGACTTTATAGCCTCTGGTCAGGAACCTGGCCAGTTATTAATGGAATCACTAAGCGGCCCTGTGAGAACCCCTACCGGTCTTCTCATAATAGCTGGACTAATCATGGTAATTACCCTGTGGATATCAAGAAAAGCCAGGTCTGTAACAGCAACTACACTTGATTTGAGCCGGCAAGATGAAGGAATTGAACGATTCGAATCTTCCTTTATGGCCCGGACTGTTATCCGTCAATTTATTGCAATTGGAAATGGCATCAAATTCATTGCACCACCTGTAGTTCAAAAATGGGTGAATAACAGATTTGAAAGAACTAAATATGACAAGATGAAACAGGAAAAAGGTGTTTCTTTTGATCTGATCAGGGCAAGTGTAAATCTTACAGTGGC
>JAUWMO010000107.1 GCA_030613125.1 Bacteroidota bacterium
ACACAAGGCTTGCACACTCCCCCTCTCTACCGGTAGAGAGGGGGATGTCCGACAAAGGAGGACAGGGGGAGAGTCAGAGATATTTCATGATTTTCTGTTTAACTTTTTCTATATTAAAAGCTTCACTAAAATGTCTAATTATTTTTCTCTGTACATCTTTACCTTTAATGTCAACTTCAATTACTCAATTGGTTTTCTTAAAATATAAAAAACAGATCTGAATAACTCAGGATTCTTTTTGAATTTTGCAATCTCTTCCTGTGAACTAAATAGCTCGTGATTATTATTTAAAATTCTTATTTTATTTAAAGCGGCTATTTGTCTTTCAATCGGAGCATAATATTCTGTCCACCAAACCTGTTCAGACAAAGTGAAGTTACCAACCATTTGATATTTGCACTCTTCAATTGTCGTAATTGTTTCCTTGTAATTTCTTAATTCATCATGGATCACAAGATAACCGTTATTTTTAATGAATTTTCTCCAGCAAGTAAGGGCATTTTTAAACCCAATTGGTTTAATTGAACCCTCAGACCAGATCAGGTCAAAGCTTTCATTCTTAAATTTAATATCTTTCATTGAACGTATGATGGTTTTAATCCTGTTGGAAAGCCCGGCTTTTTCAATCTTGAGGTCTAATATTTTTATGAGGGACTGGTCAATATCAATTGCAACTATATGGCCATTACTTAACCGGGCAAGCTCGAGTGTTGGAACACCCGTCCCACAACCAATATCCAATATGACTGGTTTATCCATTTTTGGAAGCATTCGAAATGCCTTAATGGTATATTTGCTAAGATTTTGCCTGAACCAGTCCTTATCCAATTCGAACAACATGAAATTAGTTATTTAGCAGTACTTTAAATCACTAAACATCATTTCTGAAATTAATATATCAATTTGCGCGCCAATAGCTCTAATTCAAAGAATAATAGTGTTTTAGAATCCAGCTCCATTCTGAATTCAAGAAAAATATCGTTCAGTTTCGAACAACTATTGTTCAAAAATGAACGGAATGTAGTAAGTTTCAAAAGTTTATGGTTTTAAGATTTTTTTTTAAAAGAAACAGAATTTTAGGTATATTAAGAGATTTAGAAAATAAAACAATTGTAAACAATTTATAATGAAACGACAAATCTTACTGCTCAACTGCTCCAAAAGAATTTTGCACCTTGTATTCTTTACAGGTTTATTAAGTTTAGTCATTTCTTGCCAGCCACGAGATAGATTAACTGAAGTAAGGAAAACCTGGTCAGCTTCTGAAACTCAATCTGTTCCACTTAGGATAAGAAAGAATCAGATTACAAAAGAGAACCTGGTCATAAATTCGTCATTTGAAGAAGGTAAATATTTTTTAGAGATGTCTGACGACCAGGCAACAAACATTAAAGGGGGGACAAAGGTAGGGTCTTCTGTAGAATGGGTTGACCTTGAGGTGGATCATTTCAATCAGAATGAGGTGAAAAGTGGCAGGCATTCAGTAAAGATCTCACGGACACATGTTGACGAAACAGACGAAACTGGCGTTGGGATCATGAGTGATTTTATAAGGGTGATTCCTGGAAATTACCTGTTTACATATGATATAAAATTACAAAACATTTTACCCGGTTTGGATCGACGAGGAACACGCCTTTATGATGCTGTTAATGTACGGGTTTATTTTTATGACAATAACAAAGTACCAATAAAGGGAGATCAGTACTATCCTTATAAAGAAAATTACCTTGATGCTACTTTTAAGGGATATTCATTCTCAAATTTTTGGCAAATTGATTCATTAGGCTGGGGAAGGATAAGAGGCAGGACATATAATTATCCTTTTTCAGAAGGAGATGTACCAAATGGAACATTCTATGTCAGATTATTCTTTGGCCTAAAAGGGACTGGCACGATGTGGCTTGACAATGTAAATTTCCGGTATTCCAAGTGGAATTTTACAGCTTATGAAAGAATGGAACCATATTTTGATTCAACCTTTTCTCCCTCTTCAATGCTAATACCTGCACCTAAAAAGGTAACTATAACCAAACCGGTTCCTTTATTCCGGGAAACTTCTTCAGGTTATGTTTCCCCTTTGGTTATAATTCCACCTTTTGCTGGCAGGCAAACCCTTCTGGCTGCTAAACTACTGAAAAAACAAATTTACCAGAGAAAATCTGTTTTGCCTGAAGGTTCAGAAATATCCGAGGTCAGGATAATTCCGAATGGGAGACCTCCTAATGATTTTAAGGGTTTGATATTCAGTATTGGTCAGACTGATCTCTTCAACAAATGGAAAGATTCATTGGCCTTCCATGAAATATCTGACAATCCCCAGGGATATATTATTGAGCCGTCCCCGGAATCGTCATCGATAGTTTTTTTAGCCGGCTCTAAGCCTTTAGGAGATTATTACGCAACTACAACCGTGATTCAGCTTCTGGACAAGGATACAAATCTTTTTTATTCTGTATCGGTTGTTGATTATCCTGATTTTACCGGCAGATCCTATCTCTTTGCATCATGGCAGAATGAGGAGGAGATGGAGGATGATGTTTCTTCAATTTTACCAATGAGTCTGTTAAAGTTCAACAAGGCCTATGTAGGTTATGGTCAGACACGGGGGAGAAAAAACTGGTATAAGCCGGATGATCTGTATAAGGATGGTGTTCATAAAGCTGGTAGAAAATGCCGTGAATCCGGAGTTATGGATTTAGCTATCATGGTGAATCCATATTACCATTTTAATTATGAAATGCTGGTTGATACAATTTCTCCGGATCTTAGATACCAGTTCGTTCATTCAGATCAGCATAGTATTATTAAACTAAAAAGTGTTTTTAAGTTGGGCCTTGATGCAGGTGCCAAAACCATAATGTTAATGGCTGACGATTTTATACCTCATGAAGGCAATAACAGGAAAAACTATGTCTTATATACACCAGAAGACAAAAAACAGTTTATTAATCTTCAAAATGCTCAGGCTTTTATGATAAATGACATTTATAAATGGATCAGCACATATTATCCCGGAACCCGCTTTGAATTCTGCCCCCCATGGTATCTGAATGAGTTTATTGACAGGAGTCAGGGCAGGGCAGAGGCTTATTTTCGTGATATTGTTTTAATGATACCTCCGGATGTAGCTATAATCTGGACAGGTCATACGGTTCGGTCCCTGAGCTATGATCTTGCAGATATTGAGAGGTATAGAAGCCTGATTGGAAGGAATCCCATGATTTGGGATAATACACTATATGCCCGGGGCCTGGAAGGAATATATGGTGGATATCCCGCATACTATCCCGGAAAAATCAGGTTGTGTAATCTTTTTGAGCCATATGATGTTATGGTTCCTGAGAATTTCCAGAGCTATGTTGATGGTCCACATATGTATATGAACGGAGCAGCCTTTTCTGAAATATATAAAATCAAATATGCCACTGTTGCTGATTTTGAATGGAATACAAATAACTACGATCCTGAATTCTCTTTGTGGAAATCTCTTATTAATAGATTTGGATCAGAAACCGCAAAAAATCTTATAGTGTTTAGTGATGCCTTTTATACAATAAAGGAAGTGGTACTAATTATTGGTAAAGAAAAAAATCCCAGACTCCTGAATAAAGGTGATAAATATGTGAAAATCATCGGGGATATTTATGCAGTTCTTGAGGAACAATTGAAAGATAACCAAAAACTTTTAGGAGAACTGGATAATTATAAAACCAAAATATTGAATGATTACCGGGAAGCATGTGGAAACCTGCAGAATGCGGACTAATTATTCAGAAATAACTTCAAAGTCTATTTCAACTATTACTTCCCTGTGAAGTTTTACGTTTGCCTTGTATTTACCAACATTCTTGATTTGGTCATCCTGCAGCGAAATATGCTTTCTGTCAATATTAAAGCTTTCTTTTTGAAGTGCTTCAGCGATCTGGATATTATTGACTGAACCAAATATCTTTCCAGTTGAACTGGTTTTGGCTCCAATTTGGAGGGTAAGGCCCTCTAATTTACCTGCCAGCTCTGTTGCCTCATTTTTAATTTTTTCTTCCTTATGTGCCCTCTGGCGTTGATTTTCAGCATGTATCTTTTTTGCAGAACCGGTAGCCTGGATAGCAAATCCTTTCGGAATTAAATAATTGCGCCCATAACCATCCTTTACAATTACAATATCATCTTTATGTCCCAAAGAGGGAATATCTTCCTTTAATATGATTTCCATAGCAAACCCTCCTTCTATTTAAACATATCAGTAACATAAGGTAACAATGCCAGATGACGAGCCCTTTTAATGGCCTGGGCAACTTTTCTCTGGTATTTTAAAGAAGTTCCTGTAATTCTCTTTGGAAGAATTTTACCTTGTTCATTCAGAAATTTTTTTAAAAATTCAGGATCTTTATAATCAATGTATTTTATCCTGCTCTTCTTAAACCGGCAGTACTTTTTCTTCTTAACATCAACTGAGAAAGGCGTAAGGTACCTGATTTCTGATTCGTTCTGTGCCATTTATTTTTCCTCCATTTTTTTTTCGTCCTTCTCTTTTTTCCTCTTCTTTCCGCTGTATTTAATAGCATATTTATCCATCCTGAATGTAAGGAATCGGATAATCCTTTCATCCCGACGGTATTCAGTTTCAAGTTTTGCTATTAAATCACCTTCTGCCTGGAACTCAATCAGGTAATAAAATCCGGTTGATTTCTTTTGAATGGGGTAAGCCAGCTTTCTTAATCCCCAGTTCTCTTCATGAACGATTTTACCGCCTTTGTCGGTAATAATCTTCTTGAATTTCTTTACCGCTTCCTTCATCTGACTATCAGACAAAACGGGAGTTGCAATGAAAACGGTTTCATACTGGTTTAACATAATGACAATATTTGATTTGGGCTGCAAAAATAGAATATTTTTTTTTCAAAGCAAAATATGTTGATAATTAATGTGAATAACTTATGGTTTTAACTGAATTATCAATTTGAAACTAAGCAATCCGCTTGGCGGATGCAGTTTTTCGGGATTTCAAAGTGGTTTCATATTGTCCTGTTTTGTGCAATGGGACACCCAAAATTAATCCAAAATAAATTAATAAAAATTGCACCATGCTTCAGAGGCTGTGTGAAAACGTATTTCCAAATAAATTTTGACTAACCCCGTCATTTATGGCGGGGTATCCAAATTGCCCTCTTTATCTGGGACTTCCTGCCCGAAAGAATGAATTCTTTCATTCAGGCGGGTAGTCCCTAACTGACTGATACTTATAATATTACTGGGCTAAAGCCCGATATTAGTTATTACTCTTTATAGGGCTGTATCAAAACCCCATTTCTGAACTCATCCCTGCGGTCTTCGGTTCCTGATCTCCTCCGCCAGCTGGCGGATCCGTCAGTGCCAAAGGCACTCCTTTGGAGGAATGATATATTCAAAGGTTTTGAGACAGCCTCTTGTTTTCTAAACAACAACTTGTAACAACCTGTAACTACCTGTAACAATATTTTCTATCTTTGCAATTGTATGAAAAATTCTCCCTGAGAGCAATAATATTTATTAAGCAGCCTGGGATATTAACGTTTTAGAATATGGAAAATTTCATTGTTTCTGCAAGGAAATACAGGCCTGTAACATTTGATTCGGTTGTAGGACAGGATACGGTTACCAATACCTTAAAAAATGCGATTAAGTCAAATCATTTGTCCCAGGCTTATCTGTTTTGCGGGCCAAGGGGCGTTGGGAAAACAACATGTGCGAGAATCCTGGCTAAAACGATTAATTGTGAGAATATTACTGAAGATATTGAAGCATGCGATCAGTGTGAATCATGCAAATCATTTAATGAATCAAGATCATTCAACATCCATGAGCTGGATGCTGCCTCTAATAATTCGGTTGATGATATTCGAAGCCTGATCGACCAGGTAAGAATTCCACCGCAGGTCGGAAATTTCAGTATCTATATAATCGATGAGATACATATGTTATCGGCACAGGCTTTTAATGCTTTTCTTAAAACTCTTGAAGAACCACCAAAACATGCGGTTTATATTCTGGCGACAACGGAAAAACATAAAATCATACCCACAATTCTCTCCCGCTGCCAGATATTTGATTTCAACAGGATCAAATTGGATGACATAACTGGCAGATTGCAGTATGTTGCTGAGCAGGAGGGAATAACCGCTGAGGAGGATGCACTGCATATTATTGCACAGAAAGCTGATGGGGCAATGAGAGATGCTCTTTCAATTTTTGACCAGATAGTCAGCTATTCCGGTTTTAAAATCACTTACCAAAATGTGATTGAGAACCTGAATGTACTTGATTTTGAGTATTACTTTAAACTTACGGATGCTTTCCTTTCCGGTGATTCTTCAAACAGTTTGCTAATTCTTGATGAAATTATAATGAAGGGGTTCGATCCACATCAACTGATTACAGGATTGAGCAGCCATTTGCGAGATTTGCTTGTATGTAAAGATCCCGAAACAATTCAGTTGCTGGAAACTGGGGCAAGTTTTCAAAAACGCTATCTTACTCAGGCTGAAAAGACCTCTGCTGATTTTCTTTTTCAGGCACTTGATATTTTAAGTAGCGCCGATGTTCAATTCAGGATTAATAAAAATCAGAGGCTCCATACTGAACTTAACCTGATTAAATTGTGCAGGCTAACAACTGAAAACACTGGCACTGAAAAAAAAACTGAACCCGTAAAAATTCAATCTGTTGAAGATAAAGAACCGAAAACCAGTGTAGTTCCAAAACCTGAACCGGATGTTCATTCCTTACAGGCAGAACGTTCAGCAGGATCTGAACCAAAGAAAGTAAGGGAAACAAAAACAGGATATGAACCGCGTACAACATCTATAAAAGATGGTTTGAAAGGTGCAATCGGGAAAAACAGAAATGGGCCCGCTGAAGACCTGGAGAAACCGGAGAAAAAAGAAAAATCACTGAAAGAAGAACCTTTTACTATTACGGAGCTGCAAGAAAAGTGGATGGAATACTCCGACAGGATTAAAACTGATAAACCCAGACTTGCAACCACTATAAAAGCGCAACTGCCAAATCTTAAGGATAATTTCAAGATCATTGTTGAAATGGAAAACACAAGTCAGATGAATGATTTTCGAGCATACGTAAAATCTGATTTACTTGATTATCTGAAAGAGAATTTAAATAACGACTATATTACACTTGAGACTATATTAAGTGAAAAAGTTGATGAAGAGCGAAAACCTTATACAGATGAAGAGAAATTCAAGTTCATGAGTGAAAAAAATCCCAATCTGAAAACCCTGAAGAAGCAATTTGGACTTGATTTTGAATGAGTAAAATATTTGCCAGGCTCCTGGCATTTAACTAAATTTGAGCTCGTATTTTCAAATTATATTAATAAATAAACAACTATGAACGGAGAAAAAATTACTATTCAAAATGGAGTTCTTAATGTGCCCGATTTTCCAGTAATTCCTTTTATTGAAGGTGATGGAACCGGTCCTGATATTTGGGCAGCAGCAGTACGTGTTTTAGATGCCGCAGTAGAGAAAGCTTACAAGGGTAAGAGGAAAATTGTTTGGAAAGAGGTTTTTGCAGGGGAAAAGGCTTTTAATAAAACAGGTGAGTGGCTTCCGCAGGAAACATTGGATACCATAACTGAATATATGGTAGCTATTAAGGGACCATTAACCACACCTGTTGGCGGTGGCATAAGATCCCTCAATGTTGCACTGCGCCAGATGTTAGATCTGTATGTATGTTTAAGACCGGTCAGATATTATAAAGGGGTTCCGTCACCCGTAAAAAATCCTACTACTACAGATATGGTGATTTTCCGTGAGAATTCCGAAGATATATATGCCGGAGTGGAATGGTTGGATGGGACTGAAAACAATGAGAAAGTTAAGGATTTCCTGATAAATGAAATGGGCGTTAAAAAGATACGGTTCCCTGAAAGTACTTCAATTGGTATTAAACCTATTTCAAGGGAAGGAACAGAAAGACTTGTGAGGGCTGCAATCAAATCAGCTCTTGAAGAGGGCAGACCTTCAGTAACCTTTGTTCACAAAGGGAATATAATGAAGTTTACTGAAGGGCAGTTTAAGCTGTGGGGTTATGATCTGGCTGAAAGAGAATTTGGTGATAAAGTATTTACCTGGCTGCAATATGACAGGATAAAAGAAGAAAAGGGATCAGATGCTGCAAACAAAGCACAGGATGAAGCCCTTGCCGACGGGAAATTGCTTGTTAAAGATGTAATTGCAGATGCTTTCCTCCAACAAATACTTACCCGTCCAAAAGAATACTCTGTAATTGCAACTATGAACCTGAACGGTGATTATATTTCAGATGCCCTGGCAGCCATTGTTGGTGGTATAGGTATTGCACCTGGTGCAAATATTAACTATGAAACCGGTAACGCTATTTTTGAAGCTACCCATGGTACTGCACCTAAATATACCGGACTTGACAAGGTAAACCCTGGTTCTCTCATTCTTTCAGGAGTTATGATGTTTAAGTATATGGGTTGGGAAGAAGCCGGAGCCCTGATTGTAAAGGGATTGGAAAAAGCCATTGAAAAGAAAAGGGTGACTTACGATTTTGAAAGGCAAATGGAAGGCGCTACTTTGTTAAAGTGTTCTGAATTTGGTGACGAGATTATTAGTAATATGTAGTTGTTGTTACGATTCAATCATAAAATTTAAATTTCAAATATTTAATTTTTTATCATGTTATCATCAAAAGTTGAAGAATTAATGAATGCCCAGATCGAAAAAGAGGGGTATTCTTCATTGTTATATCTCTCAATGGCCTCCTGGGCCGAGAGCAAAGGTTATCCGGGAATCTCAGAATGGCTCTATGCCCAGGCTGATGAGGAAAAGAACCATATGCTTGATTTTGTTCATTATGTAAATGACTGGTTATGGAAGGCCGTAATTCCGGTACTTAAAAAACCGACTGCCAGTTATTCCAATGTTAAAGTACTTTTTAATGATGTAATGAGCCATGAGCAGTTTATATCTGCCTCTATCAACGATATTGTTGCTATGTGTATGGAAGAAAGGGATTTTACCACTCAGAACTGGCTTCAGGGATTTGTGGCTGAGCAGATCGAAGAAGAGGCCTCTGTACAGGCCATCCTTGATAAACTTAATCTGGTAGGCGAACATAACATGTACATGTTTGATCGCGATATTGTTTCCATGAGAAATGATAGCTCTTCTGAAGATACTGCCTGATTTTAGATAATCTCTTGGGATTATATTCCCCGTTGCTCCGCCAGCGGTCGGACAGGTTGTCGCTTGCTTGAGCTTCAGCGACGGGGCACGACGGGGTAGTTCATTTACTGAACCCCTCATCCTTAAGTAAAGGTACAAAAACCTGCCTGCGTGCCGTCGCCAGAGGCTATGGCCACCGGAGACCGGCAGGCAGGCAAAAGCATGTATAAAGACACAGTGCTTCTAAGGATGAGGGCTCACCGAACACCATTAAAAAATAATATACTTTGTGAGGTAACAGGTACCAGAGGCTTTAGCTAATAGCAATAAACAATTAATTAACTTACAGAACTTTACATAAAACTTACTACATATAAACAATATCAACGGAATTGTCAATAATACTGTCATTCCGATCTGCCTTGGCGGAGAGGAATCTCCTTAATTATACACTGTTCTAAACTAATCTGTTGTTCTCGGTTTTTTATATTGCCTAACAACTATACCTAACAACCTACACATAACCCTCCAAATCATAACCGTTATAACTAACTGTTTATCTTCTTATTATTGAAACTAAAATAAAGAAATACGTATTATAATACCTATTATAATACGTATTAAAATGGCGCTGTTCTAATCTACGCAACATAAGAAAATAATAACTTCTAGATAACTTTTTGTCCTCAGGCCGGACTGGCCTTTACTTTTCCAGTTGATGAAAAGTAAACAAACCCGCCCGAACGTGCCGT